>DATKBQ010000314.1:0-3298 GCA_035546375.1 Planctomycetota bacterium
GGCAAGTCCGCCGCGCAGGTGATCGACCGCGCCTGGCTCGAGACCGACTTCTTCACCGCCGTCCAGCAGCGCGGCGCCGAGATCATCAAGGCCCGCGGCGCCTCGAGCGCCGCCTCGGCCGCCAACGCCTTGATCGACCACGTGCGCGACCTGCGCCGCCCCACGCCCCAAGGCGAGTGGCGCTCCGTCGCCGTCGCCAGCGACGGCTCCTACGGCGTCCCCGAGGGCCTGATCAGCTCCTTCCCCGTCCGCGCCGACGGCCGCGGCGGCCGGGAGATCGTCGAGGGCCTCGAGCTGGACGAGTTCCTGCAAACGAAGCTGAAGGCCAGCGTGCGCGAGCTCGAGCAGGAACGCGAGGTCGTGGCGGATCTATTGCGCTGAGCGCTCCAGGTCCGCCTGCGGCCGGCTCGATCCTCGACGCCGAAGCGCAGCCCAGCACGCCGCGCGAATGTGCGCCCTATCAAGTTTGGGACGATCCTCAGGCTGATCAGCGGATCAGATCCTGCGCGAGCAGCCCCTCGGCGATCGTGCGCGCCAGGAGGTCGGCCCCGCCGTCCTGCAGGTGCACCTCGTTCGTGAAGATCGTCTGGTTGCCGGTGGCCGCCAGCTCCTCTTCGGCTCGCGCTTCCAGGACGCGCTCGGCGTCGATCAGCGGCACGGATCGATCGGCGGCGACCTTCGCGAGGATCTCGCTCATGCGCTCCATGCCGGCGAGCTGGAGCTCCTTCGAGGAGGCGGCTTCGATGCTGCTGCTCTGGGGCCTGAGTCCTTGGGTGACGAAGACGGCCTCGGCGCCGTGCCCGCGCGCGACCTGCACGATGCTGACCAGGTTGCGCTGGAAGTTCCGGAACCCGAGATCGCCGGGATCGGGCTGCGCGAAGTCGTCGGCGTGCTTCCCGAAGTCGACGATCACGTAGCTGCCGAGGTTCTTGCGCTCTTCCCACCAATCGGTCGCGTAGCGTCGCCAGGTGAGGAAGGTGTAGCTCCCCTCGAGCAGTCGCTGGAACCGTCCGGGCCGCTCCACCGGGAAGACGGCACGCCAATGCGTGTTGTCGCGGCGCGCCCCCGGGTAGAGCGCGCAGCGCATGTCGTTGATCGAGTGGTAGACGACCACCAGGTCCGGCGCGAGGTCGACCATGCGCAGCTCGAGGTTGATCAGGCTCTCGAAGGTGGAGTAACCCTGGCACCCGCCGTTGATCACCTCGATCGTCTTGCCGCCGCGCTGCTCGGGGGGGAGCTCGTTGAGATGGGCCTGCAGGCGCGCCGGCCACGTGGTCGCGTCGGAACTCGGACCGAATCCGTAGGTGCTCGAGCCGCCCAGGCAAGCGATGCGGAAGACGCCCGCCGGCTTCTCCCAGGTCGTCTCCGGCCCGCGGAATCCCATGCTGTTGTGGGAGATCTGGTGCGGGTCGTCGGGCGTCGGCGGGTGGTCGTAGTCGCGCTTGTTGGCGTAGGCGAGGTAAGGGTGCGGCTCGATGCGCGCCTTGCGCCGCTCGGCGCCGAGCGGATCGAGGTCGTCGCGACGCAGCCCGGGGATCTCGAACAGCCGGCAGGCCAGCTCGAAGGCCACGAGCAGCACGAGCAGGCTGGTGCCGGCGAGAACCAGCTTGCGCCAGAGCGGCGCCCGGCCGCGGGCGGGGCCAGGATCGGCCGAGGTCGGTGGGCTCATCGAGGCGCGCGTTCCCGGTCGAGCGCACGAGCCTAGCCCGCACCACCAGGCCGAGCAAATGGACGGGCCACCTGCCCTGCCTGCCGGCGCAGAGCCGAATTCGGACCCCCGCGCACCGTCCCTGCACGCTAGCCTGGAAGCAAGGCCTTCGATGAACGCACTCATTCCGCTCCTCACGCTCCTCGCCGCACCTCAGGTCGCGCCCGATTCCACCGACGAGCCGCTCCTGCGCGCGGTGCCCGAGGACGCGCTCTTCGTGGCCAGCATCCCGCGCGTCGCGGAGCTGCGCGCCCGCGCCGCCGAGAACGCGTGGATGAAGATGGTGCGAGATCCCGAATTGCAGCACCTGCGCCAGTGGAATCGGGTGCATGGAGGCTTCGACTCCTGGGACGAGCTGATGAAGTTCGACCGCGCCCTCGCGGAGGTGGAGGGACTTTGTGTCTTCATCGAGCCGGCCGGTGCCCATGTCGCAACCGGCCTCCTGCTGGTGGCCAGCCCCGAGCGCTCTGAGCTGGACCGGTGGCTGGACCAGTTGTTCCCGGGCCGTGGCGTGGTCGACCGAGTTGCGCAGGATGGGCTCGACATCGAGGTGCGAGAGTTGCAGGACGCGAGCTCGGCGACCCACATCGCGCACGTCGAGCTCTCCGGGCTCTCCGCTTGGCTGGAGGGCGTAGGCCGCGACCACGCCCTCGAGCGCGCCCGCGCGGTCGCTTTGCGCTGGAAGGCTGCCGAAGCGACGGAGTCCATCCTGGCCAGCGAGCGCTTCGGCGAAGCGCGCAAGGACGCCGGCCGAAGGACGGCCGTCGAGCTGTACGCCGATGTCGGCGCATTGGTCCAGCTTGCCATCGAAGAGGACCAGCCCGACGAATCCGAGGCCAAAATGCTCGCGGCGATCAACGTTGCGGGCCTGAGCTGGGCGCGCGGCAGCTTCGACGTCGGCGCCGGTGAGCGCTTCGAATTGGAGCTCGCCGCGAAGCTGCCGGACACGGGGTATCTCCGGACATGGACCGACCTGCTCGGGCCCGCGCCGAAGGGGCTCGCGCGCTGGATCCCGCGCGACGTGAAGTCGGTAGCCCTCTCGAGGATCGACGTGGACGGCATCTACCGCTCGGTGGCGGCGATGCTCGAAGAGACGGTCCCGGAGCAGCGCGAGGCGATGCGCGCAGCAATGGAGATGGCCAGTCAATCGACCGGCGCGGACCTCGAGCAGGACTTCCTGGGCCAGCTCACCGGGGATTTCGCCTCTTTCGACACGGGCAGGCCCCCGGCGGTGGACGGCAAGGACCCTTCATCGCGCTTCTCGATCGGTCTCCTCACCGGAATGTTCCTCGCCCGGAGCTCTTCCGACACCACCCCCTATCCCACGGTGGGCTACATCATCGGGCTGAAGGACTCGTCGATCGTCGAGCAGGCGCTATCGGACTTGGTGGCCGCCTCGGGGGCCGAGGACGTGCTCGCGGTCGAGGAGCGCCAAGGCGTCGAAGTGAGCTCGATGACGATCCAAGGGGACTTCGGGCCGCGCTGGGTCTTCTTGGAGGACTGCGCGCTCCTGACCCTGTCGCACGCCCCGTTCGATGCGGGACTCGCCATGCATGCGGACCCCGCGCCGCCGTCGGTGCTCGACAACAC
>DATKBQ010000315.1:0-12235 GCA_035546375.1 Planctomycetota bacterium
TGGCCATCGAGTGCAGTGGCTGCGCTGGCTCCCTTGGCTGCCCGTGGCCCTCGCCCTCATCTGGGTCGCCTCGCTGCTCGTGCGCACGCTGAGCTGGCCGCTCATCAACGACGCGTGCATGAACCACTACGTCGGATGGCAGATCGCCGAGGGCGCGACACCCTACCGCGACGTCTTCGACTTCCAGTTCCCCGGCACCCTGTTCATCCACGCCGCCGTCGTGCGCCTCTTCGGCCCGAGCGACGCGGTCTGGCGCGCGTTCGACCTGGCGTGGCTCGCGGCGGCGTGCTGGCTCTTCGTCCGCTTCCACCGGCGATCACCGGGATGGGTCGCCGGCGCCTCCGCGGCGCTGTACGTCCACTGGCACGTGGCACTCGGGGCCTGGAACACCGGACAGCGCGACTTCATCCAGGCCGTCTTGCTGCTCGGCTGTGCGCTCGCGGCCGTGAACGCGCTCGAGGGCAAGCGCCCGGAACGCAGCCTGTTGCTCGCCGGCCTGATGGCGGGCGCCGCGGCCGCGATCAAGCCCCAGGCGATCCTCTTCGCCCTGCTCCTAGCGCCGATCCTCGCCTGGACGGCTCGCGGGCGGACTGCCGCCTATCTCGCGCGCTTCGCCGCGGGCATCGCCGTAGTCCCCATCGCGCTCGCGGTCTGGCTCGCCTGGACCGGCGGGCTTCCGTCCTTCGTCGAGATCGTCCGCGACTACCTCGTTCCGATCCACCCGCAGATGAGCCGCCTTCCGCCGGGGCGCATCGCCCTCTCCTGGATTGCCAACCCCTTCTCCCTTCCGCTGGTGCTGCTTGGACTCCTCGCCCTCGCCCGCTCGGCCTGGACCCGGACCGGGGTCGCGCGCCGCCTGGTGCTCTTCGCAGGCTGCGTCTACGGCGTCGCCCACCTCGCCCTGCAGGCCAAGGGCTGGAGCTACCACTTCGAGCCCGCCGCGCTGTTCCTCTGCGCGCTCGCCCCGACCGCGCTCGAGCCCGCGCGCGGCCGCCGGGCCTGGCTCGGCACGGCACTGCTCGTGCTGGCAAGCGCGCTCGCTTTCCGTGCCTTCCTGGTGGTCGCGCCGCGCGCCGTGGCCCAGCTCGACCTCGGCGCCACCCGCGCGAACCGCGCGATCGTCGATGCGGCCATGGCCGACATCCGCGAGCTCGCTCCGGCCGCCCGCCGCGTGCAGGTCTTCGAGAGCGGCCCCCCCGGCATCGAGGCCCTGCTCCGCCTGCGGCTACGCCAGTCGGCGCGCTTCGTCTACAACCACCCCCTGATCGTCGCCCCCGAGAGCGCGACGACGCAGCGCTTGCGAGCGGAGTTCCTGGCCGACCTGCGCCGCACGCCGCCCGAGCTGCTCCTGGTCTTCGGCTACGACGCGGAGACCGGCCAGTGTGCCGACATGGTGATCTTCCCCGATTTCGCCGCCCTCATCGATACCGAGTACGAGCTGGTGCGCGACCGCGGGCACTTCCGGGTCTTCGTCCCGCGGCCCTGACGGTTCCCCAGCTACCCGAAGGGGCGACCGCGATCGTTGCGTCGGCGCTCCGAGAGCCGGGGCCATGCCCGGGGCTCGATTGCGTATCCTCCTCCTCCCGGCGAGCGATCCGCTTCCGCAGCGCGATGGAACCCAACCTGCCCAGCAGCCTGAGCCTGCCCTTCGTGGAGGGGCTGTATGCGGACTACCTGCGCGATCCGCGCTCGGTTCCCGAGGACTGGCAGCGCTGGTTCGAGGCGCTCGGGAACGGGGCGGAGCGCGCAGCCCCGCGGCTCGGCCCCAGCTTCGCCCCACCGCGGCTCTTCGATCCCGGCCCGGGGGCCCCGGCCGCCCGCAACGGCGCCGACGACGTCGCCGCGCTCCAGGACCGCGCCGACCAGCTCGTGCGCGCCTTCCGCGTGCGCGGGCACAGGGCCGCCGCGATCGACCCGCTCGGCCTCCCGCGCGCGCCGCAGCCGGAGCTGGACCCTTCCTTCTACGGCTTCAGCGAGCGCGACCTCGCGCGGACCGTCTCCACCGAGACCCTCGGCGGGCGCGAGCGCCACACCCTCGGCGAGCTGATCGAGCGCCTGCAGGCCACCTACTGCCGCTCGATCGGCGCGCAGTTCATGCACATCGACGAGCTGGAGGTGCGGCGCTGGCTCCAGCAGCGCATGGAGTCGACGCGCAACCGCATCGAGCTCTCGCGCGCCGAGCAGCTGCGCATCCTCACGCGCCTCACCGATGCCGTGATCTTCGAGGAGTTCATCCAGAAGAAGTACCTCGGCGCCAAGAGCTTCTCGCTGGAGGGCTGCGAGAGCCTGATCCCGCTGCTCGACCTGGCGATCGAGAAGGCCGGGGAGCAGGGCGTGGACGAGGTCGTGCTGGCGATGGCCCACCGCGGGCGCCTCAACGTGCTCGCCAACCTGCTCGGCAAGAGCGCGCGCCAGATCTTCCGCGAGTTCGAGGACGCCGATCCCGCGCTCCACTACGGCCGCGGCGACGTCAAGTACCACCTCGGCCACTCCGGCGACTGGACGCTCGTCGACGGCCGGCAGATCCACCTCTCCTTGTGCTTCAACCCGAGCCACCTCGAGTTCGTCTCGCCGGTCGCCCTCGGCCGCGTGCGCGCCAAGCAGGACCGCTGGGAGGACTCCGAGCGGCGCCGCGGCTTGGCCCTCCTGATCCACGGCGACGCCGCCTTCGCCGGCGAGGGCATCGTCCAAGAGACCCTCAACCTCTCCGAGCTGGCCGGTTTTCGCGTCGGCGGCAGCGTCCACGTCATCGTCAACAACCAGCTCGGCTTCACGACGCGCCCGGTCGAGTACCGCTCGAGCACCTACGCCACCGACGTCGCGAAGATGCTCCAGAGCCCGATCTTCCACGTGAACGGCGAGGACCCCGAGGCGGTCGCCCAGGTGGTGCGCCTGGGCCTCGACTTCCGCGAGCGCTTCCAGCGGGACGTCGTGATCGACATGTACGGCTACCGGCGTCGCGGCCACAACGAAGGCGACGAGCCCTCCTTCACCGATCCCTTGCTCTACGCGACGATCGCGCGCCGCAAGGGCGTGCGCGAGGGCTACCTCGAGCACCTGCTCGAGCTGGGCGGCATCTCGCGCGAGGAAGCGGACGAGATCGCCGCGGCGCGGCGGCGGCACCTCGAGGAGGAGCTCTCGGCGGCGCGGCGCGAGGACTACGTGGCGCCGCGGCAGGGCTCGGGCAAGATCTGGCTCGGCTACGTCGGCGGAGGGGAGTCGAACGTCCCGCGCGTCGAGACCGGCGTCGACGAGGACCGGCTGGCGGAGCTGCTGGAGCGCCTCACGGTGATCCCCGAAGGCTTCCACCTCCATCCGAAGCTCCAGCGTGGCTTCGCGCAGCGGCGGGCGATGGCGTCGGGCGAGCGGCCGCTCGACTGGTCCGCGGCGGAGGCCCTGGCCTTCGCCACGCTCGCCACCGAGGGCCATCGCGTGCGCCTGAGCGGCCAGGACACCGCGCGCGGGACCTTCAGCCAGCGCCACGCCGTGCTTCACGATTTCGAGACCGATGCGACCTGGATCCCGCTCGCGAACCTGGCCGAGGGCCAGGCTCCGGTCGAGCTCCTCAACAGCCCGCTGTCGGAGGCCGGCGTGCTCGGCTTCGAGTACGGCTACAGCCTCGACTACCCCGAGGCGCTGGTCCTCTGGGAGGCGCAGTTCGGAGACTTCATCAACGCCGCGCAGGTGATCGTCGACCAGTTCATCGCCAGCGCGGAGGACAAGTGGCAGCGCCTGTCGGGCATCGTGCTGCTGCTCCCCCACGGCTTCGAGGGCATGGGACCGGAGCACTCCAGCGCGCGGCTCGAGCGTTTCCTCCTGCTGGCCGCGGAGGACAACCTCCAGGTCGTCAACCTGACCACGCCCGCCCAGTACTTCCACTGCCTGCGCCGGCAGGTGATCCGGCGCTGGCGCAAGCCGCTGATCGTGATGACTCCCAAGAGCCTCTTGCGCCATCCGCGCGCAGTGTCGCCGCTCGCCGACCTGGCGCAGCGCGGCTTCCGGCGCGTCCTGCACGACGATCCCGCGATCGACCCGGCGGGCGTGGAGCGCGTGCTCCTGTGCAGCGGCAAGCTCTACTACGAGCTCCTCGAGAAGCGCGAGGAGGACCAGCGCAGCGACGTGGCCCTGGTGCGCCTCGAGCAGCTCTACCCGCTCTCCGAGGAGGACCTCGAGCAGGCGCTCGCGCCCTACCCCGACGCGGCGAGCGCCTTCTGGGTCCAGGAGGAGCCGGAGAACATGGGCGCGTGGCGCTTCCTGCGCGTGCGCTACGGCGAGCGGCTGCTCGGGAGGCTCCCGTTCTCCGGCATCACCCGGCCAGCCTCGGCCAGCCCGGCGACGGGTTCGGCGGCGAGCCACAAGCTCGAGCAGCAGGAAATCTTGTTGAAGGCCTTCGACCTCGCCTGAGGTCCAGGAGCGCGCACATGGCAGTCGAGCTCAAGATTCCCCAGGTCGGCGAGTCGATCACCGAGGTGCAGGTCGGCGAGTGGCTCAAGTCGGAGGGCGACACGGTCGCGGCCGACGAGCCGGTGGTCGTGATCGAGACTGACAAGGTGACGGTGGAGCTGCCGGCGCCGAGCGCGGGCAAGCTCTCGCGCGTCCTGAAGCACCAGGGCGAGGCGGCCGAGGTCGGCGAGGTGATCGGCTACCTCGAGGCCGGAGCGGGCGAGGAGCGTGAAGAGCGCGAGGAGCCGCCGGAAGGCAGACGAGCGGCCAAGAAGGCGCGGCGCGCCCCTGCGCGAGCTCGGGACGAGGACGAGGAACGGAAGGCGGAGGAGCCCGCGGCACGGCCCGAGCGCAGGGAATCCGCCGGCGAAGCCCCGGGCGGCGCCGCCGGGCGCCGCCGTCCACCGGTGGGCGCCTCAGACTCGCCTTTGCCAGCGTCCGGCGGGAACGAGCCGCGCGCTCGCCCCGGCGCCGAGGACGGCGAAGAGCCGCGGGTCATGCCCGCCGCGCGCCGCGCGCTCGCCGAGCGCGATCTCTCCCCGGATGACGTCGACCCCAGCGGACCGGGCGGCAGGATCCTCAAGGAGGACGTCGAGCGCGAGGGGGGCGCC
Source organism: Planctomycetota bacterium (assembly GCA_035546375.1). Taxonomy (GTDB): domain Bacteria; phylum Planctomycetota; class UBA1135; order UBA1135; genus DATKBQ01. The sequence goes on from DATKBQ010000315.1 coordinate 5,055, forward strand.
GAAGAGGAGCCGCCGGCACAGCCGCGCGCTCCGCGCGAAGCGAAGGCCGCGCGTCCGGCTCCCGCCGCGCGGGCCGCGCCCGGCGAGGAGCCCGACGAGGAGATCGTCCCGATGTCGCCCCTGCGGCGGCGGATCGCCGAGCGGCTGGTCCAGGCGCAGCGCACCGCCGCGATCCTGACCACCTTCAACGAGATCGACATGGGCGCCGTCTCCGAGCTGCGCCGCGCGCAGCAGGAGCGTTTCCAGGAGCGCCACGGGGTCAAGCTGGGCTTCATGTCTTTCTTCGTGAAGGCCGCGGTCGAGGCGCTCAAGCTCGTGCCGCAAGTGAACGCGGAGATCCGCGGCCACGACATCGTCTACAAGAACCACTACGACATCGGGATCGCCGTCGGCGGCGGCAAGGGGCTGGTCGTGCCGGTGCTGCGCGGCGCGGAGCGCCTGGGCTTCGCCGAGATCGAGAAGCAGATCGCGGACCTCGCCAAGCGCGCGCAGGCGAACCAGCTCGCGCTCGAGGAGCTGCAGGGCGGCACGTTCACGATCTCGAACGGCGGCATCTACGGCTCGCTGCTCTCGACGCCGATCCTCAACCCGCCCCAGAGCGGCATCCTAGGCCTGCACGTGATCCAGGATCGGCCGGTCGCGCGGGAAGGCCAAGTCGCGATCCGCCCGATGATGTACGTCGCGCTCTCCTACGACCACCGCTTGGTCGACGGTCGCGAGGCGGTCACGTTCCTCAAGCACGTCAAGGAGTGCGTCGAGGAGCCGGCGCGGATCCTGATCGAGGCTTGAGGGCGCGCATGCCTGCGAAGGCGAAGGAGCACGACCTGGTCGTCCTCGGCGCCGGCCCCGGCGGCTACGTGGCCGCGATCCGCGCGGCGCAGCTCGGGCTCGACGTCGCATGCGTCGACCCGAACCGGCGGCTCGGCGGCACGTGCCTGCGGGTGGGCTGCATCCCGAGCAAGGCGCTGCTCGAGTCGAGCGAGCTCTACTGGGAGGCGCGCCACGCCTTCGCCGCCCACGGGGTGCGCACGGGCGAGGTCGGCCTGGACCTCGCCGCGATGATGAAGCGCAAGGAGGCGGTCGTCGACGTGCTGGCCAAGGGCGTGGCGGGCCTGTTCCGAAAGAACCGGGTGACCCACTACCGCGGCCGCGGGCGGCTCGAGGGTCGCGGCAAGGTGATCGTGGCCGGCGAGGACGGCGAGCGCGAGCTGCGCGCGAAGCACGTGCTGATCGCGACCGGGAGCGTGAGCGCGCCGCTGGCCGGCGTCGAGCCCGACGGCGAGCGCATCGCGACGAGCACCGAGGCCCTCGCGTGGTCGAGCGTCCCCGAAAGACTCGCGGTGATCGGCGCCGGCTACATCGGCCTCGAGCTGGGGTCGGTGTGGGCGCGGCTCGGCTCGCGCGTGAGCGTGCTCGAGTACCTGGACCGCATCCTCCCGGGCATGGACGCGGAGATCGCCGCCGAGGCGCAGAAGGCGCTCCGTGCGCAGGGGCTCGAGTTCCAGCTCTCGACCCGCGTGATCGGCGCGCGGGTCGCGGGCGGGCGGTGCGTCGTCGAGCGCGAGGGAGGCGAGGCGATCGAGTGCGACCGGGTGCTGCTCGCGGTCGGCCGGCTGCCGAGCACCGAGGGGCTCGGGCTCGATGCGGCCGAGGTCGAGCTCGACGAGCGCGGGCGCATCCGCGTCGACGAGACCTTCGCCACCTCGGCCGAGGGCGTGTACGCGATCGGCGACGTGATCCGAGGTCCGATGCTCGCCCACAAGGCCGAGGAGGAAGGGATCGCGTGCGCCGAGCGCCTGGTCACCGGCTGGGGGCACGTCGACTACGGCGCGATCCCCAGCGTGGTCTACACCGCTCCCGAGGTCGCGTCGGTGGGCCGCAGCGAGGAGGAGCTGCGCGACGCGGGCGTACCTTACCGCAAGGGCACCTTCCCCTTCGCCGCCAACGGTCGGGCGCGCGCGCTGGGCCTGACGCAGGGCAAGGTCAAGGTGCTCGCCCACGAGGAGACCGACCGCCTGCTCGGCGTGCACGTCATCGGAGCGCGCGCCGGCGACCTGATCGCGGAAGCGGCGGCGGCGATCGCCTTCGGCGCGTCGAGCGAGGACGTCGCGCGCACGCCGCACGCGCACCCGACGCTGGCGGAGGCGTTCAAGGAAGCGGCGCTGGCGGCCGGCGGGCGCGCGATCCACGCGTAGCCGTCACCCGCCGGCGGTGCGCTCACCAGCGCAGGACCGCGGCCACCGGCGCGCCGCCCGGCATGCGCGCAGGGTCCACGCTGAGGACCTCGCCGCCGCGCAGGAGCACCGCCTCCGCGATGTCGTCGATGACGTCGTCGTCGTGAGTGTCGCCCTGCTCGCCGCGCAGCTCGACGGCGCCAGTCGTGCGGTCGAGCACGCCCCACAGGTGCGTCCCCTCGGCCACCAGGAGCTCCATCACCCGGCCCGCCAGGGCACCCTGCGCGATGCGCTCGAGGTCGCGGGTCGCGCGGCCGCGGGGCTCGAGGTTGCCGTAGGCGCGCAGCACCTCGCCCACGCGCGCCTCGACCTGCCGCTGGACGATCGGCCAGGCGCGCTCGTGGACCTCGTCGGGCTTGGCGCGCTCGAAGTTGCCGTTGATCGCTTCCTCGGCCAGGTAGGGATAGCGCGCGACCGAGCGATAGAGCGTGTGGTACTCCATCGGCGCGGCCAGCACCAAGGTGGCCTTCTCCTCGCGCAGCTCCTTCCACAGCGCCGCGTCCACCAGGCGGAAGTAGCGCAGGAGGTCCTCTTCGGGCGTCTGCTTGCCCGCGCCGTGGCCGTGGAAGTGGGCGCCGGTGCCCTGCGCGCTGACGTTCGAGCGGAAGTTGAGGAAGCGCTCGGTCACTTCCGGGCCCAGCGCGTCGAGCAGCGACTTCGGCAGCCCCTCCACCGTGTAGGGCGAGAGGCGCGTGGAGTCGCCCTTGTAGAAGGCCACGTGGTTCTGGCTCACGGCCAGGAGGAAGTAGCGCTCGTTCGACTGCATGTAGCGCAGGAGCGGCCGCAGGTGGAAGCTGTCGGCGACGACCAGCATCTCGGAGACGCTCATGCGGAGCTGGTAGTCGGCGCGGAAGCCGTCGGCGGCGAAGACCGCGAGGCCGTCGAGCTGGCGGTTCCAGAAGTCGACCGTCGACAGCTCCTGGAGCGGCGCCACCAAGCGCCGCGCCTCGCGCGCGGGGAAGCTCTCTTCCAGCATGCGCTCCGCGCGAGCGACGAGGTTCTTGTATCGGATCCGGTCCTGTGCCGCGCCGACGTGGTTGCGGTGCGTGGGCGCGTAGATCGAGATGCAGGGCGGCTCGTGCTCCGCGGCCAGCCGCCGGAGCGCCTCGAGGGTCAGGATGCGCATACGGTCCGTTGCGGGCTCCTTCCGGGGCCATTTTGCCTCGCGCGCCGAGAACGGCAACTTCCGAGTCGTAGTCAAAGTTCTACTTTGACTAAGACTCGGAAGTTGCCGTTCTCGGCGCGTCAGCGGCGCTGGGCTTCGCCGGTCATCGGGACGAAGCGCACGGGCAGGAGGCGGCGCTCGGTCACGCCGGCGGGTGTGCGCTCGATCAGGCGCAGCTCCTGGTCGGCGCCGCCGACGGGGAGCACCATGCGGCCGCCGACGGCGAGCTGGTCGACGAGCGGCTGGGGCACGTGGTCGGGCGCCGCGGTCACCATGATCGCGTCGAAGGGCGCCTCCTCGGGCCATCCGCGGTAGCCGTCGCCGACGCGCACGTGCACGTTGCGGTAGCCGAGCTCGGCGAGCACCGCCTCGGCGCGGCGCGCGAGCGGCTCGAGGATCTCGATCGTGTAGACCTCGCGAGCCAGCTCCGCCAGGACCGCCGCCTGGTAGCCCGAGCCTGTGCCGACCTCGAGCACCTTCTCGCCGCCCTCCAGGCGCAGCGCCTCGCTCATGAAGGCGACGACGAAGGGCTGCGAGATCGTCTGGTCCAGGCCGATCGGCAGCGCGTTGTCCTCGTAGGCCCGCGCCCGCTGCGCCTCGGGCACGAAGCGCTCCCGCGGCACCTTGCGCAGCGCCGAGAGCACCCGCGGGTCGCGGATCTCGCGCGCCAGTTCGTCCACGAGCTGCATGCGTTGCGCTTGGTAATCCTGCCGAGGCTCGGGGCTGCCGCAGGAGGCGGCGAGCGCGAGCAGCCACGCCATGGCCCGCGCCATCCCCGCCCGGGGGGCCGTCGCGGCCGGAGCCTGGACCCCGCCGCTTCCCTGGTGCAGGCTTTTCATACTTCGAGCTCCGATCCTAGGGCAAACTGGATGCGGTCGGAGCGCCGGGCCCGCGCGCCGGCCACCATGGACCCGTCCGACCCGCTCCTCCGCCGGCGCAGCGCTCCGGCCGACCGGCCCGACCGGGCCGTGCCGGCCCCCGGCCCCGGTGAGGCCCCCGCCCCGCCTCCCGCCGGCGGCAATGGCGCCGCCGGGGGAATCCCCGAGGTGCCGGTCGGCACGCCGCGCTTCGGCGAGGACCCGCGCGACTACGACCTGGGGAGCCCGGTCGGCCCGACGCCGGCCATGGACTTCTGGCAGGCCCTCTACGGGCGGCGCTCGATCCGGCGCTTCAAGCCCGACCCGGTGCCGCGCGCGCTGGTCGACCAGGTGATGCACGCGGGGATCTGGGCGCCCTCGTCGTGCAACTACCAGATGTGGGACCTGGTGGCGGTCGACGACCCGGCCGTGAACGCGAAGCTGGCGGCGCTCTCCGCGCAGATGGGCAATGCGCCGGTGAACATCGTCGTCTCCTACGGGCGCGAGTTCTCCGAGGAGGGTTTCGCCAACGTCCAGTCGGCGAGCGCGCTGATCCAGAACATGGGCCTGGCCGCGCACGTGCTCGGGCTCGGCACGTTCTGGATCACGCAGATGGGCGACGCCGAGAAGGTGCGCGAGGCGGTCGGCCTGCCCTACGACCGGCTGGTGATCGCCGTGCTCGCGCTGGGTTGGCCGAAGAGCCCGCCGCGCCAGGGTCCCAAGCGCCGGCCGCTGTCGGTGGTCGCGCACTACAACCACTACGCGGGCAAGCCGATCCCATCCTCGCCCAACCCGGCCCACTGGAGCCGCGAGCTGCTCGCGATCTACCAGCGGGCGCGCGTGCTCAACGGCCTGCGCCACAACAAGCCGCGCGCGTGGGAGACGCGGGCGCTCCTGGAGGCCCTCGAGCGCTTCGTGCCGGGCGGCCGGAAGGCGCCGACCGAGGGCGAGCCGTTCGCCGGGCGCTGGCTCGACGTGCTCCCCTGCACCGGGATCCTGACCGAGCGCCTCTCGCGCGAGCGCCGCGGCTGGCACTTCGACGTGGTCGAGCGCACCCGAGACGTCGCCGAGTTCGTCGCGGTGCGGGCGATCCCCCACGCGCAGACCTACCTGTGGCCGGTCCCCGCCGAGGCCCAGGGACAGGGATCGCCTCCGGAGGGCGCGTACGACCTGGTGAGCTGCATCTTCCGCCTCGAGAGCCTGGCTCCGCGGGATCGCCCCGCGCTCGTGAACGCCCTCGCACGCTGGGTGCGTCCGGGCGGAAGCGTCGTCATCGGCTTCGTCAACGCGCGCTCGTTCCACGGGCTGACCGAGCGCCTGCGCAGCCGCCGCGGCGGGCCGCGCGGGGTCGAGTACGTGCTCTCGCCGGACCCGAACATCGGGCCCTTCGAGGCGCTGCTGCCCGGCGAGGTGGAGCGGATGTGCAGGGAAGCGGGCTTGAGTCCCAGCGCGCGCTTGGCATGCCAGGCCGTGCCGCAGCCCGAGGAGATCGAGTTCCGCGCGCGCAACTTCTCCCCGCGCAGCCGCCGGTGCGCGCGCTGGGCCGGCAGCCTGCTCGCTCCGCTCGAGCGGCTGCCGTTCGTGCGCTCGCGCTATGGCCGCTTCCAGTTCCTGAAGCTGGCGAAGCCCGATCGGTCGCCGGCGCAGCGCAGCGAGCCGCGCTAGACGTCTTGGGCCGCACGTGCCTCCAGAACCAGTCAAGTTTCCCGCCCAAGACGTCTAGCTCGCGGCACGCGAGCGAAGCGAGCACGTGCCGCAGCCGCGCCCCCGGGCGCGGCGCGTCGATCGGTTTTCGCGGGCGGGCCGCGAGCACGTGCCGCAGCCGTGCCCCCAGGCGCGGCGCGTGCATCGGTTTCCGGGGGTTGCTTGGCGAAGCCGGAAAGACCAGCCAAGCATCCGATCGTCCCCATCGGTCTGAGGCTTGCCTCGTAGACCCTCCGTGCCCGGCCGGGGTCCTGGGCCCCCCTCCTTCCCTCACCGCAACGCGACCTCCACGCACCTCCCGCCGGTCGCCGCCGAGAACGCCTCCCAGCGCCGTTTCGCGCCGCCCGGAGCGTCCACCAGGATCGTGTCGAAGACGACCTTGCGGAAGCGGTTGCGCTCGAGGAGCAGCGGCGCGACTAGGTCCATGTGCGCGTGCAGCCCGCCGGTCGGGACCCCGTCGGTCAGGACGACGATCGTGTCGACCGCGGGGTCCGACATCGCGAGCAGCGCGGCGTCGAACACGTTGCCCTTCCCGACCGCCTTGCAGTCGAAGAAGAACTGCAGTGCGCGCTTCACGTTCGCGCGCTTCGAAGGCACCAGCTTCTTCTCCCACGGAAGCGGCTCGTTCGTGAACGGCATGATGTTGAACTCGACGTCCTCGCTCAAGGACTCCAGGGCCTGCCTCAGCTTCTCGTCGACGATCTGCTTGGGGGTGCGGCCGTCGGCCATCGGCGTCCACATCGAGCCCGAGAAGTCGAAGAGGAAGACGATGCGGTCGGAGATCAGCTCCAGGCCGATCAGCCCGCGGGCGACCGTCTGCGGTGCCTCGCGCGCCGGCTCGGCCGCGGCGAAGGAGCCGATCAGCGGCGTCCAGTCCGGCGGGAGCTGAGCCACCCAGTCGCGCCACGGCCGCGGGTCGAAGCGGTGCTTGAAGCCTGAGAGGCGCTGGAGGATCTCGACCACGCGCCAGCGCAGGCGGTCGCGCTCCTCGAGCTCCAGGCGCTGGACCAGCACCTCGAGCGACGGCCGGTCCGCCAGCGCCTCGAGGGTTTCCAGCGCCTGCTGGCGAACGCTCGGCTCGGGGTCTGCGGCGAGCTTGCGCGCCCAGCGCCCGGCTTCCGCCGGCGCGGCACGCTGCAGCGCGAGCAGCGCGGCGCAGCGCAGCTCGGGCGCGCGCTCCAGCGCCGCGGCGTCGGCCGCGGCGCGGGCGCCCGGCGGGTC
>DATKBQ010000316.1:0-4310 GCA_035546375.1 Planctomycetota bacterium
GGCGTCTCCGCGCCCGGTCCCGGAGCGAGCGTGCGCGCCGCTGCCCGCGGCTTGCGGCCCGGCGGGGCCGCGCGAGCGCGCGGGCGCCCATCGACCTCGGCAGCGCCGATCTCGGGCGTCTCGCGGATCGAGCGCGAGCTCCAGAGCACGACCCCGGTGCCGGCGAGGCCCTGCGGCGCGTTGCGCAGCTCGTTCCAGGCGACCAGGAACGCGCGGTGCTCGTTCCAGTCCAGGCGCGGCAACTCGCGGTAGAAATGGGCGAAGAACAGCTCGGTCAGGCTGTCGTCGAACCGATCCTGGAAGCCGACCGCCGCGCGCGCCCCCTCGGCGACGCAGAGCGCGGCCGTGCGCGCCGCGGAGTCGAACAGGTTGCATGCGACCAAGAAGGGCTTCGCCTGGGCCGCGTTGACGAGCCGCGCGAGGTCGAGCGCGGCGACGGGGTCGGGCTTGCCTCCCGCTTCGCGCAGGAGGATCCCGTCGAAGGCCTCGTCGCCGTCCTGGAGCCCGAGCTCGGTCAAGCCCTGGTGCGTGTCGAAGCCCGTCAGGTGCACCACGTCCGGCGCGAGCTCCTTCACGGCCTGTTCCAGCTCCAGGCGGGTCGGGTCTTCGAGGATGCGCACCCCCCCGGCGGCGAGCCCGAGGTTCGACTGGACCAGCTTGCGCTCGGAATCGAAGTTGTAGCCGGCGCGCAGGCCGCAGGGCGCCGCCTCGACGAAGAGCAGCCGTTCGACCGAGCTGCGCGGGCGCGGACTGCGCCGCCCGAGCCGGTCGAGGTGGCGCACGACGGTCAGCGGCACTCCGCGGCGCACGGCCCGCGTCGCTCCGCTGAGCGCGTACTCCCAGGGGAACACGCGCGCCTCCCAGCCCACGTCTTCGGCGACGAAGGGCACGCTGACCTCGACCAACCCGGCGGATGCGATCGCGCGCATCCGCTCCGGCTCGATCCCGAGGTGGTCGAGCAGCGCACGGCTGCGCTCGGCTTGCTCCTCGCGACTCGCCTCGCGATCCGCCCAGCGCCGGCGGTTGCGCAGGACGTAGCTCCACTCCATGGCCGAGCGCTGCAGCGCCTCGCCGAACTCGACCGACGCGAGGTCCTCGCGCAGCGAGCGCACCTGCGCGTGGTCCGCGAGCAGCGGCCGCGGCTCGGCCCGCCGCGCGGCCTTCTTCCGTGCCGCCCCGGTCTTCTTCGCCGCCCGCGCGCGCCCCTTGCCCGGTCTCGCCCGCACGCTCGCCGGCGCCTTCTTCGCGGCCATGCCGTCTCCCCTTCTGCTGGGCGCTCGGTCGTGAGCGCACCGGCGCAGTCTATCCGGGCGGCGCCGCTTGCCGAAGCCGTCGAGGGCGGCGGCGGCTCTCTCTCGCGATCGACCTGGTGCTAGCCCGTTGATTCATCTCCGCGACAGCTCACCGGCTTCCGGTACGGTGCTCTTACGCACCGCTGCGCGTAAGGAGCGCGTACGGGAAAGTGATGAACCATCGCGGAGATGAATCCACCGCCGATCAGCTGATCCAGGCCTCCCACTCGGCGTTGGCGCGCGCGAGCTCGTCCTCGATCTCGCGCAGGCGCGACTGCACGTCGCGCAGTCGGGCAGGGTCGCGGTAGACGGCCTCGGTCGCGGACTGCTCGTGCAGGCTCGCCAGCTCGGTCTCGAGGTCGATGATGCGCTGCTCGAGCTTCTCGAAGAGGAACGGGTTGCGGATGCGGCCGGCGCGCGCCGAGGCGCCCGAAACGGGTCGAGAAGCAGGCTTGGCACGTTCCGCCGGCGGTTCCCGGTAGGCCTGGCGGGCGCGGGCCTCACGCCACGCGCTGTAGTTGCCTGCAAACGGGCTCACGCGGCCTTCCTGCACCACGAGCAAGTGCGTGCACAGCCCGTCGAGCAGCGCGCGGTCGTGGCTCACGCACAGGAGCGCGCCGTCGAAGGCGCCGAGGGCCTCCTCGAGGGCCGTCCGCGCGGGCAGGTCGAGGTGGTTCGTCGGCTCGTCGAGGGCGAGCCAGGTCACCGGCTCGAGCAGGAGGCGCGCGAGCGAGAGCCGGGCGCGCTCCCCGCCGGAGAGCGCGGACACGGGCTTCTCGATCTCGTCGCCGCGGAAGAGGAAGCGCGCCAGGTGTGAGCGCAGCTCGAGGTCGGTGCGCGCGGGATGGTCGGAGCGCAGGATCGAGAACGGCGTGCCGGCCGGGTCCAGGCGCGCCGACTCCTGGTCGTGGTAGCCGCAGCGAGCGCCGTGGCCGCGTTCGAGCACGCCCGCGAGCGGCGCCAGCTCCCCGGCCAGCACGCGCAAGAGCGTGCTCTTGCCCGAGCCGTTCGCGCCGACGATGCCGATGCGCTGCCCGCGGCCGACGCGCAGGTCGAGGCGCGAGAACACCGCGCGATCCCCGTAGCCGCCGGCGAGCTCGCGCGCCTCGAGCACCAGCTCGCCGCCGCCCGCCGCGCGCGGGGGCGCGATCGCGGGCCGGCGCAGGTCGTTGTACGGCCGCTCGAGCCGGGCGAGCGACTCCAGCCGCTTGCGCCGCCCGCGCGCCTCGGCGGTGCGCTGGCTCCCCATGTGCTTGCGGATGAACGCTTCCTCGCGCTGGATCTCCTCCTGCTGGAGCTCCCAGGCGCGCAGCTCCGCGGCGAAGCGCTCCTCTTTCTGATGGAGATAGCGGGACCAGCCTCCCCGGTAGCGGCGCACGGTGCCGCGCTCCAGCTCGAGGATCGCGCCGACCGCCGTGTCGAGCAGGCGCCGGTCGTGGCTCACGATCAGGACGGCGCTCGCCTGCGCCGCGAGCCACGCCTCCAGCCACTCGATCCCCGCCAGGTCGAGATGGTTCGTCGGCTCGTCGAGGAGCAAGAGGTCGTGGCCGGCCACGAGCTCGCGCGCCAGCGCCGTGCGGCTCTTCTCGCCGCCCGAGAGCGTGCGCGCCTCGCGGTCCCAGAGGATCGGCGCCAAGCCGATCCCGGAGAGCACCGTCTCGACGCGCCGCTCGGCCTCCCAGCCGCCGAGGCGCTCCAGCCGCTCGCTCAGCTCGCCGTGCTCGCGCACCAGGCTGTCGAGCTCGACGCTGGCCGCCGCGGCCATGCGCTCCGCGGTGCGCTCCAGGCGCGCTGCGACCTCGCGTGCCTCGCGCAGCCCGCCCTCGACGTAGGCGCGCGCGCTCTCGCCGGGCGCGAAGCTCGGCACCTGCGGCACGTGGCCCAGGCGGGCGCCCTTGCGCAGCCCAGCGCGGCCGCCGTCGGGCTTCTCGACGCCCTCGATCAGCCGCAGGAGCGTGGTCTTGCCGCTGCCGTTGCGGCCCACCAGCCCCAGCTTCTCCGCCGCGTCGATGCGAAACGTCGCGCCGCGCAGCACCTCGTGGGCGCCGTAGCGCTTCTTCAAGTCATGGGCGAGGAAGAGGCTCACGGCTTCGCGGGGCGGATGGGGCCGCCGCAGCCCGGCAAGGTATCATCGCCCGTGCCTCCGGCAGGGGTACACCGATGGCGAGCGTCTTCACCCGCATCCTGAAGGGCGAGCTGCCCGGGCGCGTCGTCTGGCGCGACGAGAATTGCGCGGCGCTGCTCTCGATCCATCCGCTCAAGCCCGGCCACACCCTGGTCGTCCCCTTCGAGGAGCTCGACCACTGGCTCGACCTCGAGCCCGAGCTGGCGAGCCACCTCTTCGGCGTCTCGCAGACGATCGGGCGCGCCCTGCAGCGCGCCTTCGAGCCGGAGAAGGTCGGGCTGATGATCGCGGGCCTCGAGGTGCGCCACGTTCACCTGCACTTGGTGCCGATGGACGACATCCACGACCTCGACTTCGCACGCCAGGACCCGGACCCCGACCCGAAGGCCCTCGATCGGGCCGCGGAAGCGATCCGCGCCGCCCTGCTCGACCTCGGCTTCGAGAAGGAGGTCGCCGGCCCTCCCCCCGGCGCCGGAGGGTGAAATACCGAACCCAGTTCGCCATCTTCAATGGGCAGCCCCGCTGGCCGTTTCACGGCCGCCGGGGCTTCCGATTGAAGAGCGCGAACCTGGTTCGGTATTTCACCCGCTTGACGCCTCGCTCGACCCCTGCTTACGCTTGATGCCGTCCCGGTCTCCAGAACACCGCCCGACCCATCCGACAATCCCCGAGACCCGGACCGTCCGCCACCTGCCCCCCCGCGCCCTGCCGCTCCAGCCCACAGTTTCCATGGCTCCCCGTCGCAGGGCAGGCTCAGTGCGGTGTGTCGCGCTCCGCCGCGCGCGCTTCCTTCGCCGCTGCCGATGAGCGATCCCCTCCCGCAAGGCTCGGATCCCGTGAGGGACCGGACCGGGGCGTTTCACGGCCCCCGCCTCGCGGCCGCGCGCCGCGCA
>DATKBQ010000317.1:0-4626 GCA_035546375.1 Planctomycetota bacterium
GCGTCCATCGCCTCCAAGCCCCCCGCCGGCATCGCCGCCGGCAAGCGCGCCTTCTACCAGCAGATGGAAATGGGCCTCGACCAGGCCTACGCCCTCGCCTCCACCGTCATCTCCGACGCCTTCTCCCACGACGAAGGCCGCTCCGGCATGGACGCCTTCATCTCCAAGCGCCCGCCGCCGAAGTACTGAAGCATCCAGACGCTCGTATCCCAGCGCGATCTAGCTCTTCGCGCGCGGCGCAAAGGGCAGCTGGCGACCCCGAAGCGGACATTGACTGGCAGCAACCTGGAGATCGCACGGACATTAACTGGCGGGATTCATCAGGAATCAAAATGCGCGTTACTGAGGTGCGAAAGGCACTAGCCTGGGCGAGCAGATCCAATTAATCGGCTCCCAATACGCGCGCACGCGGGTCATCGTAGTATGGGTTGAACGGATTGCGAACGAAATAGCCAATCCCTGTTTCTTGGATCGTGTTGGCTCCAGCCTGGCTGTGCGCCACCAGCTTGCCGTGCGAGCGATATGCAACAGTGTGAATATGTCGCCGATTCTCACTTCCGAGAAAGTGGCTGGTCATCAACTGCAGACCCATTGCCTTGGACCTCTCGGTTGTATTTGATCTCGCAAAAGGATAGGAAATTCCTTCGCGTTCGCGCCGCGAAATGCGCGCGATTGCGGCGTGTTTCGGGTCGGTGAGCGGTGCTTCTCGCTATGATCGATCCTGGCCGCGGCTGCGAGCCCGGTACACAAGCGGCCTTATGGCAAATAATCGTGCGGGCCATACCGCCTCCTCAAGCAGGTATTAAGGAGGGTCTATGGTGCTTCGGGGTAGTGGCTCACAGCGTGAGCCTGCGCGGGACTGCCACAGTAAAGGCATTGACCAAACGAATTGCGGCAAGCTAGCGTAGGCGACCGCGCATAGCGCGGCCGTTATCCCCGTGTCCGAAGCCGAGCCGCTGCTGGTTGCCCAAGGCGACGTTGTCGTCACGTGCGCGCGCGAGCGGCCGGCGCTCTGGAACGAAGACCCGCCGAGCGCGGGCGGCCTCGAGGAGCGGCCCGAGGTGCGTGCCACGGTGCGGTTCGCCGGCGGCGTGGTCGAAGTCCCGCTTTCGCTCGTCGCCGCCTTCGCCGTCGTGCACGAGGTCTACGTCACCTCCGGCCAGGCGGGGCTGGAGAGCTTCCTGCGCGACAACGACATGATGCAGTACACCACCACCGGCACGAGCGGCGGGCCGGAGGTCGTGTACCCGGAGGTCGTGCTCCAAGGCGACCAGCTCGCGCTCTACCGCCTGGTCAAGGCGTCGGTGGACCGGCTCGAAGCCATCCGCGCGGCGGCGCTCGAGCACATCGAGCCGCTCGCGATCGAGGAAGCTTTCGCCCGCCTCGGGGCGTCGCGCGAGGAGGTCGAGGACGAGGTCCGGCGCTACTTCGCGCGCGCGGGGAGCGGCGGCCGCGCCGGGCCGACAGCGCTCGCGGCGCCGCAGAACTACTACCTCGAGACCGCGCTCGCCGACACGCGCGGCCTGCTCAAGGAGCTGAAGCGCTGCCGCGCGCTCATCGGCGAGGCCGAAGCGGGCGATCGCATCGCGCGCGAGTTCCGCCAGGACGCCGCCCCCGTCCATGACGAGGGGTATCCGCCGCTCTTCATCGGCCCGTCGGGGGCGCGGCATTGGTCGATGCGCAGCTATGAACCGCTGCTCGTCCTGGAAGAGGAGGCGGCCGAGGCGCACGCGCACGTCCAGGAATACCTCGCGCTCGCCGCGGTCGAGTACCCGATCCTGTGGAAGGTCTTCGACACGGAGAACGCCGGCAACGCGGCGGCGCTCGGCACCGAGATGCTGGAGGTGCTGCGCGACACGCACGCCGCGAACCTCGACCTGGAGGCGGAGCTGGAAAAGAGCGGCGAGCTCGTCTGGCACTACGCGCCCGTGGTCTACGAGGCGATGAAGAACGCCCACGTGCCGATGTACTCCATCGCGTGGACCGCGGCGGCCGAGAAGATCGCCGAAACCACCGGCGAGACGCGCTTCTCGACCCAGCTCGCGATGGCCTCGGGGCTGGTCACGATGGGCGCGGCCGGGGTCGCCGCGCTTGCCGGGGCGGCGGCGGCGGCACCCCCGCTTGGCGTGGCAATCGGGCTCATCATCGCGATCGACCGCGCGCTCAACCTCTACGACGCACTGCAGGAGTACTGGGAGTACCAGCGCCAGTCCGATGCGTTCAACGCGACGCTCGACCCCAGCCTCGCGCTCGCCGCCGAGCCGAGCGTGCTGTGGACCGCGATCAACATCGGCTTCAGCCTGCTTGCCCTCCTGCCCGGCGCCGGCGCGGGCAAGGCGGCGCGCGCCGTGCCCTGATGCTGAAGGCGAAATCGCTCGTCAACCTGAGGAACGCGGGCGCCGCGCGCCGGCTCGCCGCGGCCGCGATCTATCGCGGCACGGTGATCCTCGGCTATCGCTCCGCGCTGCAGCGCCTCGCCGACGTATCGGAGGACCTCGCCCTTACCGTCTTCCACGTCGAGCAGAGCTACCTGCACTTCATCCGCTTCGGCTCGGAGACCGCGCGCGTCGCGGCGCTCGACGGCATCCTGGCGCTGCTCAAGTCCTCGGCGGTGCGCGCCGACGACATGCGCATGGCGCTCCAGGACCTGGTGACCCGGCGCAACGTGCTGCTGGAAGACTGGGGCGGCGCCGCGCGCCACCTCCAGGAAGCGTCGCGCTCGGTCGCCGCCTCGCGCGTCATCGCCCAAGCGCGCCGCGCCGCGGTGCGCGCGGACCCGGAGCGGCTCCTCAGGGTCGCGCGCGGCGTGGAGAGGCTGGTGAACGACGTGATCCGCAAGCCCGTGCTCTCGAAGGCCGACGAGGCGCTGCTCATGTTCCTGCACACCGTGTCGCCGACCGACGCGGCCGCCTGGACCTCCATCTACCGCAAGCTCGCCGCGTTCCGCAAGGCGCGCGACAAGTTTCCCGTCGACGAGGCGGAGTTCCGGCGCCTGTTCCGCGGCGAGGCGAGCGCGCTCAAGGGCATGCTGCTCGAGCAGTGGTTCTGGAAATCCGCCCCCTGGCGCCTGCGCGAGAAGAAGCTGATGCGCGAAGCGCGCGCGCGGGCGAGGGCGCTCGGCCCGGAATGGCAGGTCACCATCCTGCGCGAGCCGCTGCGCGAGACGCGCAAGGGCCTGGAGATCTACGACGGCGCCATCCTGATCGTGCGCCCCACGAGCCCCGACGGCAAGACGTTCGAGGCCTTCGCCCACGCCATCGTCCAGATCAAGGCGGAAAAGGACATCAGCGTGGTGGGCCAGATCACGCGCGACCGGCGCCGCGAGCTGAAGGGCCTCGGCGCCCAGACCCTGCGCTCGAGCGACCGCGCACAAGCGTTCGTCGTGCGTCCGGGAACCGACCTGCACGACCCGATCCGCTTCATCGCCGCGCCGCAGCTGCCGGAGGCGGCGCGAGTCGCAGGCCTGCCGCAGGGCACCGACCTCGTCTACGATATGTCGCTGCTCGATGCGGAGCAGCTCGACGAGCTCGCCTACCTGCTGCTCAGCAACACCATCAGGAACTGAATAGAAGGGAGACGCCATGGATCTCGCCAATTTCAGGCTCATCCGCAACCCCCGCGCCGAGCCCTCGGCTCCCGCCGAGCTCGTCGGACTGCAGGGCGCGCAGACCGACGCGCTTGCCGAGCAGATCGGGCGCCGCGCGCCCGAGCGGCGCGTCGCGCGCCGCAGCGACTCGGCGCGGCCGCGGCGCGCGGAGTTCAGCGATGAAGTGCGCTCCGCAGCGGCGAGCTGGCAGGCCGGCGCGCTCGATCCGCTCGCCTTCGCCGCCGCCGGCGCCGAAGCTTCGAGCCCGCTCGAGCGCCTGCTCGCAGCGCTCGGCGAGGCCGACCGCTGGCTGCAGGCAGCGCTCGACGATCCCGCGCCGCCCGAGTACCGCGAGTTCCGCGCAGCGCTGCTCGCGCCGCCGGCCGAGGCGGCGCTCTTCGACGAGGCGGCGGCGCTCCTATCGGACTGGATCGCCACCGAGCTCGTGGCCGAGCGGCGCTTCGAGCGCCTCGCGCGCCTCACGCGCCTGCGCAGCGTGGCCGACGCGCTCGACGCGCGGCTCGTGCCCGACGCCGCGCTCCACGCCGACGCCGAGCGGCATCTCGTGCGCGACTTCCTGCAGCGGCGCACGCACTACATCTCGCCGCTGCTCACGGGCACAGCGCCGGGCGAGGAAGTGCATCTCGTGCGCGACGCGAAGGTGAGCGACCTCTTCGTGGTGCGCAGCGAGTGGTCCTGCTACCAGGCGGGCGAGATCGCCTCCATCCGCAACGTGCTCGCCGGCGAGTCGCTCGAGCAGGAGCTGCGGCTGACGCGCGAGGAGGAGACCATCACGCGCGAGGAGCGCGAGGAGCTCGAGGCGCGCGAGCAGACCGAGGAGGACCGCACCCAGACCGAGCTCGCGCGCGAGGTGGAGCGCGCCGCGACGCGCCAGCTCTCGGTGGAGGGCTCGGTCGACGTCTCCGGGCAGTACGGGCTCACGCGCTACGCCGCCTCGGCGCGCGCCGCGGCGAGCGCGGCGCTCTCCGAGGCGACGCGCCAGGCGAGCAAGATCGCGCGCGACCTCGTCTCGCGCGCGG
>DATKBQ010000318.1:0-8290 GCA_035546375.1 Planctomycetota bacterium
GCCAAGGACGAGGGCGGTCGGTCCTCGATCGTCGAGGTGCCGGGGGTCGGCGGCGAGGCGAGCTTCGAGGCGGCCTGGCCGATCTTCGACCAGCTCGCCTCGCGCGTCGGCCGCGACGCGAGCTGGGAGCCCCCCTGGTACGAGCACAAGATCGACCTGATCTACCCCTACTACCGGTGGTCGCAGATCGACGCCAAGCGCCGGGAGGTGGCCGATCGGATGATGAGCGGGGAGTTCCTGCCGGCGCTCGGCAACCAGTTCGACCAGGGCTCCCAGGAGAAGCTGCCGACCGAGGAGCAGAAGCTGAAGCTCCTGTGGCTGCGCGACAAGCTCAAGTCGTAGGCTCGGGGCCGGGGCGCAGGCCCCCGGGCCTGGCCCCGAGATCGCCCGCTCGACCCGAGATTCATCCGATTGTGACCGGATTCCACGCCGCTAGAATGTCCGCCCCTTCGATGGCCCGATCGCCTTCATCGCCCCGACTCGCCGCCGCGCCGCTCCTCGTCTCGCTCGCCGCGCTGGCGGGCGCGGCTCCCGCGCAGCAGCCGGCGGCGAAGGCCCGGCCCGACCAAGTGTTCGTCGCCGCTCGGCGCGGCGGCGAGGTCTCGCCCGTCAACGGCATCGTGCAGAAGAACGAGCTCGACGGCGTCGTCGTGACCGTCGACGGCAAGGACGTGAGCTACGACGCGGATCGCGTGCAGCGGATCGTCTGGGGCGAGGTCCCCGATCCCTTCCGCGAGGGGCAGGCTTGGAGCGAGCGCAAGGACTGGGAGCACGCCGCGGCGAGCTTCCGCCTGGCGGCCGGGGACGAGTCCGCGCGCGCGCCGGTCAAGGCCGCCGCGCGGCTCGCCGCGGCCGAGGCGCTCCTGCACTGGGGCGAGAAGGAGCCGGCGCGCTTCGCCGAGGCGGCCGAGGAGGCGCGGCGCTTCGTCACCGACTTCCCCAAGAACCGCGAGCTCCTGAAAGCGCGGATGGTCGAGGCGCGCGCGACGCTGCTCTCCGGCAAGGCGGCCGAGGCCGGCGCCCTGTACCGCACGATCTACTCCGACTGCGGCGGGGACAAGGTGCCGGCCGGCTACGACCGCCTGGGCTGCCTCGAGGCCGGGCTTTACGCGGCGCGCGCCTTGCTCATGGCGAAGGACACGCTCGCCGCGCGCGAGGTCTACGCGTCGCTGCCCGGCAAGGCCTCGGCAGCCGCGGCCGAGGTCCCGCCGGGGGACCCGCTGCGCGCGCGCCTGGGCGCCATCGGCGACGAGGCCTCCCTGGGCGAGGGATTCGCCGAGCTGGCGGCGGGCAACGCCAAGCAGGCGGCGCTCTTCTTCCGCCCGAAGGTGGAAGGCGGCGGGACCCAGGCCAGCGAGGCGCTGCGCTTCGGCGCCACCCTTGGGCTGGCCGAGGCGCTCTTGGCCGAGGGCAAGGCGCGCGAGGCCCAGTTCCTCTTCGCGCGCATCTCGGCCCTGGACTACACCGACCGCGACCGCGTCGCCCGCGCCCTGGTGCGCATGGCCGAGGCGGCCAAGGCGCTGGCGGATCCCGACTACAAGAAGCAGGCGCAGGCTTGGCTCGGCGACGTGCTCGAGCGCTTCGGCGACACACCCTGGGCCGGCCGCGCGCGCGAGCTGTTGAACGAGATCGGCAAATAGACTCATCCCACGGCGGGGAGGCGCCGCCCGCGCGGCCACCCCGACCCCACGGGTCCCACAACCCATCCTCAAACCCACTTCACCGTCCACCAGGAGTCCCCGGGTCATGATCCTCAGTTCGGTCCGCTCGCGAGGCCTCGCCCTCGCGCTTCGAGCCTTGCCCGTCCTCGCCTTCCTCGCGCTGGCCGCGTTGCCGCTCTTCGCCCAGGAGGCGGCTCCGGCCCAGGACAAGCTGTCGGTCGGCAAGCTGGTCATGCTCTCCGGCGTGGTCGGCTGGATCATCATGGCCCTGTCGGTCGTGACGCTGGCGGTGGTGATCGAGAACTACGTCACGCTCTCCCGCGAGCGCTTGGCGCCCCCGCTGTTGATCGACGAGATCCAGAGCCTCTTCGACGAGGGCCAGTACCAGGAGGCGATGGAGCTGTGCGAGAACGAGCGCAACTTCTTCACCCGCGTCTGCGCCGCCGGCATCGCCAAGATCGGGCACCCCTTCGAGGTGATCCAGATGGCGATCCAGGAGATGGGCGACGAGGAGTCGGTCAAGCTGCACCAGAAGGTCGGCTGGGTGGCGGTGCTCGCCAGCGTCTCGCCCATGCTCGGCCTGTTCGGGACGGTGCAGGGGATGATCCAGTCGTTCCACACGATCGCCACCACCCAGAACCCCTCCCCCGCCGAGCTGGCGGGCGGCATCTACGTGGCCCTCTTGACCACCCTCGAGGGCCTGATGGTCGCCATCCCGGCCACGGCGGCCTTCGCCTACCTGCGCAACCGCCTGGTGCGCTCCACGATCGAGGTCGGGGCCATCGTCGAGGACCTCTTCGAGCGATTCCGCCCCCAGGGATGACGGTTACCGCCTCCCCCGGGCCGGTAGTTCCCTCCAGAGCCGGAGCCAAGCCATGAAGCTGTCGCGAACCGATCCCAAGACCGACGTGGGCATCGACATGACGCCGATGATCGACGTCGTGTTCCAGCTCATCATCTTCTTCATGTTGATCACCGACATGACCCAGAAGGAGCTGGAGGAGCTGGTCCTGCCCGACGCCCAGAACGCCGATCCGGACAAGCCCGACCCCACGGTGGTCCGGCCGATCCTCAACATCCTGGCGGACGGCAAGATCCTGGTGAAGCGCACGGTGCTCTACGACCCCCAGCACGACGATGGCTACATCGAGCTGAAGAGCTTCCTCGCCCAGCAGGCCAAGCGGATGCCCACGAAGCCCCTGAACGAGGACGGCACCGGGCCGCCGATCCCGGACAACCCGCTCCTGATCCGCGCCGACCAGTCGACGCCCTTCAAGTACATCCAGCAGGTGATGTATCTGTGCGGCCTGACGGGCATCCAGATCTGGAAGATCCAGCTCGCCGCCGCGGAGCAGAACCCGGACCAGAAGCCCAAGCCCAAGGAGTGAGCTCCCTCGAGCGGAGGAAGTCCCATGAAACGCAGACGCCGCAAGGCCGAGGAACCGATCAAGGGCGACATGACGCCCATGATCGACGTGACCTTCCAGCTCTTGATCTTCTTCATGCTGACGATCAAGTTCAAGACGCTGGAGGGCAAGCTGTCGGCCTATCTCCCGAAAGACGTCGGCGTCAACACGACGCAGGCGGAGCCGAAGGAGAAGCTCGAGATCAAGCTCAAGGTGATCGCCGAGGGCACGAAGCTGATGCCGCGCCACAACCTGCTCTGGACCGGCGAGGGCGCGTTCCGCTACGGCCCCGACCGGGTCGTGCAGTACTCCGTCGGCCCGCGCACCACGCGCGATCTCAAGGAGCTGGCGAAGCGCCTCCAGGAGCTGTTCCAGGCCAACCCCGAGCAGCCGGTGACCCTCGACGCGCTGCCGGGCATCGTGTACGACGACGTCGTCCAGGTGCTCGACCAGGCGATCAACGCCGGCTACCGCGACATCACCTTCGTCGGCTACGACATCAGCAAGGAACAGAAGCCCGGCTGAGCCGCGGCCACGCGCTCCGCGCCGTCCCAAGTCCTTGTCCGCACGCGAGTTGATTCTCCGAAGCCCGCTTCCAAATCCGACCGCGGCCGGGTATCTTCCCGCCGCGGTGCCCACCCGGGCGAGCGCAGCCCGGGCTCGAGTCCCCTGACCCTCCCCAGTCCCACGCGCCCCCCGTTCTTCCGCGCGCGGTCAGCCCCCGTTCCCCTGTGAGCCATCCGCGATGAGACACTTCGCGCTGCCCCTCGTCCTCGCCCTGGTCTTCGCCGCCGGCTGCCGCTCCGCGCGCAGGGAGCGCGCCACAGAGCCCCCGCCCGAGCCGAGGGCGGAGACGGAGCTCGCGCCCCAAGAGCCGACTCCGCCGCCGCCGGTCGCCGGAGACCAGGATTTCCTCGGACAGGAACGCGAGCGCTTGACCCTGGAGCAGCAGAAGTCCGCGCTCTTGGTCGAGCAGCACCTCGCCAACGCGCGCAGCTTCATGGACCAGCTGCGCCTCGAGGAGGCGGAGCGCGAGCTGACCAACGCGCTGGCGCTCCAGCCGGAGAACCTCGAGGCCAAGCAGCTCCTCGACCAGGTGTCGGGGCTGCTCGGCCGCACGCCGGGCGAGGCGGCCGGCATCGTGCAAGACCTGCGCGAGCGCCACCAGGTGCGCGTGCAGCAGATGCGCGCCGAGGCCGAGGAGAGCCTGCGCAAGGCCAAGCTGGCGCTGGCGCGCGGCGACTACGACATGGCGATCGCCGAGCTGACCATCGCCCAGAACCACATCCGCTGGGCGCCGTACTCCATCGACTGGCAGGGCATGGACGAGGAGGTGCGCCGGCTCCTGGAGCAGGCCCGGGCCCAGCGCGGCGCCGCCGCGGAAGAGGCGCAGCGGCGCGCCCAGGAGCAGGCCCTGGAGAGCCTTCGCCAGCAGGATCAGGCCGAGCGGGCGCGCCGCCAGGCGGAGCTCGGAAACATGATCGACCAGGCGATCGCCGCCTTCGACGCAGGCCGCTACGAGGACGCGATCGAGTTCTCGGAGCAGGCCCTGCGCGTCGACCCGCGCAACGACCAGGCCCAGGAGATCCGCGACGCCGCCTTCCGCGCCGGCAGGGCGCAGGTGCGCGAGGACTACGTGCTCGCCAAGCGTGAGCAGTTCCGCCGCTGGCGCGAGACGCTCGATGGCATGCGCGTGCCGAACACCTCGATCATCACGCTGCCGGACCAGGATTACTGGAGCGAGGTGACCACGCGCCGCAGGGGGCGCCGCGGCATCGACCTGACCCGGAGCGAGACCGAGGCCGAGCGTGAGCTGCGCCAAGCCCTCGAGTCGACGCGCATCACTTCCTTGCGGGTGGCCGACGAGGAGAGCCTGGAGGCGGTGATCGGCCAGATCCGCACCATGACCGGGCTGCCGCTGGTGGTCGACCCCGCGGCGGAGAACGCCGCCGTCGAGGCCGGCGTGGTGTTCAACTTCAACCTCGAGAACCCGCTCACCGTGCGCCAGGCCCTGGACCTGATCACCAACCAGGCCGGCGAGGACGTCACCTGGACCGTGCGCCACGATGCGGTCCTGATCACCACCCGCACCAAGGCGCGCGGGATCCCGGTGATCTACAACCACGACGTCCAGGACCTGGTCTTCGGGCTGACGGACTTCCTCGGGCCGCGCATCGACCGCCTGCGGCTCCTGGACGAGATGGAGGACGAGGACGGCGGGGGCCCCTTCGGCGGGCTCGGCGAGAAGCCGAAGCTGATCGAGATCAGCGCCCTCTCCACCCTGCTCCAGGAGAACGTCTCCGTCGGCACCTGGGAGGAGGAGGGCGTCTCGATCGCCGAGGGCGAGGGCTACATCCTGGTCGTGCACACACCCGAGGTGCAGGAAGAGGTGCGCCAGTTCCTGAACGACCTGCGCCGCTTCAGCTCCTCGCTGGTGACGATCGAGTCGAAGTTCATGACCGTCAGCAGCAACTGGCTGCAGGAGATCGGCGTGGACTTCCGAGGCCTCGACAACCCGAACTCGCCCTTCAAGGACCTCGACGACGTCACGAACGGCCTCGAGGACATGGCCTCGCGCGGCCTGGACAACTCCGGCCTGGGCGCCGCCTCCGGAAACCCCTCGGCCGGCTTCTTCTACGACGACGGCCAGGACGGGGACTTCAAGGGTCGCACCGAGAACTTCTTCGGCAAGGCCCTCGGCAGCACGCTCTCGAACATCGGCGGCTTGACGGCCCAGTACACCTTCCTGAACGACCTGGAGGTCTCGGCCATCCTGCGCGCCATCGAGAAGTCCTCCGACTTCCAGCTCGTCAACAACCAGGTGCTCTCGGTGCACAACACCCAGCGCGCCTTCGTCTCGGTCATCAACCAGCGCGCCTACATCCAGGACTTCGACGTCGAGGTGGCCCAGTTCCAGGCGGTCGCCGACCCGCAGATCAACGTCCTGACCGAGGGCGTCGTGCTCGACGTGCGGCCGACGATCCACCACAGCCGCAAGTACCTGACCCTCGAGATCCAGCCGACGGTGGCGAAGGTGGTCGCCCTGCGCACGTTCTCGAGCACCCTGGGCGGCAACACCGCCCCGGTGGAGTTCCAGCTCCCCGAGCTGCAGGTGCAGAGCGTGTTCACCACGGCGGTGATCCCCGACGGCGGCTCGATCCTCCTGGGCGGGCTCTCGAACATCCGCAACGTCGAGCGGAGAGCGGAAGTACCCTGGCTCGCGAAGCTCCCGGTGGCCGGGTTCTTCTTCAAGCAGGAGGGCTACAACGAAGAGAACCGCACGCTGATGATCCTGATCCGGGCGCACATCACCGACGTGCGCGAGGAGCTGGCTCGGCTCGAGGGGGCGCGCTAGCCCGCTCGGCCCGGAGCGCGCTCGCCGCGGCGAGCGCGGCTTCAACCCACCGCTCTGGGAGCCCATAGGGCTCAGGAATGGACCCTGCGATGGCGGCCAGGGGGCTGCGGGCGATCTTCTTCGACATCGACGACACGCTGTGCGCGACCACCGAGTTCGCGCGCCGCGCGCGGCGCAACGCCGTGAAGGCGATGATCGCGGCCGGCCTCGAGGCCGGCGAGGAGGAGGTGGTCGCCGAGCTGGACGAGGTGATCGCCGAGTTCTCGTCCAACTACGAGCACCACTTCGACAAGCTACTCCTGCGGCTGCGCCCGGACAGCCTCGCGCACAAGAACCGGGCGCTGGTGGTGGCCTCCGGCGTAGCCGCCTACCACGACACGAAGTTCCGCGAGCTGAAGCCCTTCCCGGGCGTGGTCGAGCTGTTCCGCGACCTGAAGGGAGCCGGCCTGCGTCTGGGCGTGATCACGCACGGCTGGACGGTCAAGCAAGCCGAGAAGCTCGTGCGCCTGGGCCTGGTCCCCTATCTCGACCCGGAGGCGATCTTCATCTCCGACCAGATCGGGATCTCCAAGCCGAACCCGAAGCTGTACCTGACCGCGCTGCGCGAGCTGGATCTACGGCCGGAGGAGACGATGTACGTGGGCGACAATCCGCGCAACGACGTCGATCCGCCGAAACGGATCGGGATGGTGACGGTCTTGTCGCGCGCCTGCAGCCGCCAGCCGCTGGGCGAGGAGGAGCCGGATCACGTGATCGAGAGCTTCGAGGAGCTGCGGGGGATCTTGCGGGAGCGGTATGGGGTGGGGGTCGGAGGCGGGCAGTAGCGACCTCAGCCGGAACCTTCGCGGGTTCTCTCGGGGAGCAAGACTACAGGGGCGCGCTTCGCGCGCTTCGGCGGCCGAGTACGGCCGCCGGATTCCGCGTCCGGTTCGGCCGCAGACGGCCGAACCTACCGCGGAATTCAAAAGCAGAGCTTCGCGCACACCTGGACGAAGGTGAGGCGCAGATCGTGGCGATTCGTTCTCCGACGGAGAGGGCACGGAACGACTGGCGCCGCAAGCGTAGGTACAGCATCCACCGGCGCGTGGAGCGCGCACGGCGCCGCCCGAGTACCGGCACGAGCGGATGTTCGCGGAATCAAGTTGTCGCGCCTCGTCACCGCTCGTCCAACCGACTTCGCCTGACGGCCCACAACGCCGGCCGCCGTGACTTGATTCCGCGGACATTCCGTCGTGACGTACCAACCCGTAACCTCGGCTGCCACTCGCCGCCGGCACCCAGCCATGAAGCGCACACCTTGCGGATCGTGTCGCTCGGATGATCTCGACCTACCTCGACACCTCATGCTCCCAGATCGCCACCCCACCTGCGCGCGTCCTTCCATTCGGGCGCGAAGCTCTGCTTTTGAATTCCGCGGTAGGTTCGGCCGTCTGCGGCCGAACCGGACGCGGAATCCGGCGGCCGTACTCGGCCGCCGAAGCGCGCGGAGCGCGCCTCTGCACCGGCGTTGTTCGCTGGGCAACGTCGAATGAATACGTCCTCCAATCGACCCTGCCGCGCGCGTCGATCTCCCAGCTCTCCGCAGCGCCGCGCTCTTTGCTCGCAGCCCCTATCCCTCTCCGGCGACCTCCCCCTCCAGCAGGTGGCACGTCGCCTCGTGCCCCTCGCCGACGCGCACCCGCGCCGGCTCTTCCACGCGGCAGCGCGCGATCGCCACCGGGCAGCGCGGATGGAACGGGCATCCTCCCGGCGGCGCCAGGGGCGACGGCGGCTCTCCGTGCACCTCCATCCGCTCCCGGCGCCGCCGCGGATCCGCGCGCGGCTCGGCCGCGAGCAAGGCCTGGGTGTACGGGTGCGCCGGGCGGCTG
>DATKBQ010000319.1:0-3707 GCA_035546375.1 Planctomycetota bacterium
GACCACCATCGTGTCGCCGTCGGGGACGTTCACGACGGTGTGGATCGTGCGCGTGAGCTTGGGCGGGGGGATCGGGCCCGAGAACGTCCCCTGGAAGGTCGACACCTCGAGGAAGACGTCGAGCCGCAAGTAGCCCCCGGCCGAGATCGAGGGCGAGATCTGCATCGTGATCCCGGCGTCCTGGTAACCCTGGAAGTTCTCCTGGGCCCCAGCTCCCTGGACGCCCAGGGTGATGGTAGTCGTCGGCTGCGAGTCGGTCGAGCGGACCTCCGCCGAGCCGTTGTTGTTCACCAAGACCGACGGCACGTTGAGCACGTTCGTATCGCGTCGGTTGCGCAGGGCCGAGATCAGGACCGGCAGGGCGAAGTCGTCCCCGTCCAGGATGCCCGCCGTGACGCCCAGGTTCGTGTTCGGCACCTTGACATCGGGGATCCCGTCGTTGTCGGTGTCGAGGAAGGTGCCCAGGCCGAAGTTGGTGACGCCGAAGCCGCCGGTCCCGGAAGTGCCCGGGAGGTCCGCGAAGCCCAGCTCGACGCCCAGGTCGAGCGAGGTGCTGCCGGTGAGCTCGATCAGCGCGGTCTCGATCAAGACCTGGTCCTGGCGCCGGTCCAGGCGCTGGATCAGGTCGACCAGCTCCTCGTCGCGGCGCTTGCTCGCGGCGATCAGGATCGCATTCGTCGCCTTGTCGGCGACGACCACGATCTCGGCGTCCCGGCTCGTGCCGCCGGGCGTCACCGTCTGCACGGCCTGCCCGTCCGGGCGGCGCTGGCCGCCCGCTCCGCCGCCGCCGACGCGCGAGGCGCCCTGGATGAAGTCGTTGAGGACCTCGACCAGCTCCTCGGCCTTCACGTTCTCGAGGGCGTAGACGTGGTACGTGCGCTCGGGCTCGACCACCTCCACGTCCAGGCGCGCGATCAGCTCCTTGATGCGCTGCATGTCCTCGGGCAGCGCCATCACCAAGAGCGAGTTCGTGCGCGGGTCGGTGAGGATCTTGCTCTCGGTGCCGCCGGTGCGGATCTGGCCGGTCGCGCCCTGCGGGTTGGCCTGGATCTGCTGCTGCTGCACGCGCGTGGCCGCCTCGAGCAATTGCTCGAGCACGTCGGCCATGTCCTCGGCCGCGGCGAACTCCAGCGGGATGACCTCGAACACCGGCTTCACGCCGATGTCGCGCGCGGCCTCCTGGTCGACCAGTTTCAGGATGCGCGCCAGCGAGGCGATGTTGCTGGCGAAGCCCTGCAGGATCACGCTGTTGGTCTGGCCGACTGGCAAGAGGCCCTGGGTCTGCTCGCCGACGAAGAGCTGGCGCAGCGAGTTGCCCAGCGTGCGCACCTCGGTGTGCGGCAGGTGGAGCACGGTGATCACCTGCGTCGCCACCTGGTCCGCGTACTTTTCCAGGTCCTCGGGCAGCACGTAGAGCGACTCGTTCCGCACCTGGTTCTGCGGCTGGCGCGCGGGCGTCATCTGCTGCACCAGCACCACCGCCAAGTGCTCGGGGCCCACCTTGGTCAGGATGTACTGGTTGATGAACATCAGGATCTGGTAGAAGTTGTAGAAGTCGCTCTTGGGGATGCGCTTGGTGCCGAGCAGGCGCACGCGCTTCGACTTGAGGTCGGCTGCCGTCGTGTCGTCGTAGGTGAAGTTGATCCCGGTCACCTGCTCGGTGAGCTTGGTCAGCCACTCCAGGTCGGGCGCATCGGCCACCTCGTCGAAGCGCAGGATGTAGTAGTCGCCGACCTCCTCCACCGGCGGGGCCTGGGCGCCGGGCTGCGCCTGGCCTTGCGGCCCCGGCTGCGCGCCGGGCTGCGGCTGCGCTTGCGGCCCCGGCTGGGCGCCCGGCGGCACGCCGGGCTGCGCGCCTGGAGTCGTGGTGACGGGCCCCTGGCCGCCGGGCTGGGTCTGGGTCTGCGTCTGCGTCGGGGCGCCGCGCGCCGGCTGCGGCGGCGGTTGGGGCGGCGGCGGATCCTGCCCGGCCTCCCCGCTCTCCTCCGCGTCCTGCGTCGGCTCTTGCGAGGCCTCGACGCCCGGTGCGAGGGGCGCGAGGAGGGCCAGGGAGACGAGCGCGTGGGTCAGGCTCATGGCATCCGGCGGGATGGTCGTATCCCGTTGAGGAACAGGGGTTTAGCGCGAGCACGGCAGCGGCGCGGACTCTAGCAGGTGCGCGGCGCCTGTCCAAGGCCCCGCGCCGCAGAGCGCGGACTCCCGCGGATCGGCCTGCGGACGTCCGGGGCCGGGGGATCTTCCCGCGCGCTCCCGTTGCACCCGGGCTGGTTTCGATTGTCCGCCCGGGCCGGCGCGGGCATAGTGCGCCACCCTCCCGCGGCGAGACCGCCCGCGAGGGCTTGCATGGCCGGCGAGCGTCCCCAGCTGGTGAACTTCCTCCAGGAGTTCTCCATCCCCCTGATCGCGGGCGTCCTGTTCGCGCTCGCGGCAGCCAACCTCAACCCGGAGGGCTACCACCACGTCGTCCACTGGAAGCTCCTCGGCGACGTGGCGGTCTTCGGCCACGACCTCGACCTCCACTTCCTGATCAACGACATCTTCATGGTGTTCTTCTTCGGCATCGCCGCGAAGGAGATCACCGAGGCCTGCTTGCCGGGCGGGAGCCTCAACCCGCTGCGCAAGGCGGTCAACCCGCTGGTGGCGACGATCGGCGGGGTGGTCGGACCGGTGGCCGTGTTCTTCGCCGCCCTGGCGATGGCGCGCTCGGCCGGCGCCTTCGACGCCGCGGCCGACCCGGCGCTCTTGCGCAGGGGCTGGGGCATCCCGACGGCCACCGACATCGCGCTCGCCTGGCTCGTCGCGCGGGCGGTCTTCGGCGCGGGCCACCCGGCGATCGACTTCCTCCTCCTGCTCGCCGTGGCCGACGACGCGATCGGCCTGGTGATCATCGCGGTCTTCTACGGCGACCCGTCGAACCCGGCGCGGCCTATCTTCCTGCTCGTGGTCCTGCTCGGGATCGCCGTAGCGCTCGCGCTGCGCTTGGCGCGCGTGCGGAGCTGGGTGCCGTACGTCTTCCTCGCCGGGCCGATCACCTGGTCGGGGCTGATGCTCACGCACCTGCACCCGGCCCTGGCCCTGGTCTTCGTCGTGCCCTTCATGCCCGGCCCGGAGCGCGATCCGGGCCTGTTCGTCGAGGAGGCGGGCGAGCACTCGACCCTGCACGACTTCGAGCACCAGCTCAAGCTCCTGGTCGACATGGGCCTCTTCTTCTTCGCCTTCGCGAACGCCGGCGTGCTCTTCGCGGAGATCGGCCCGATGACTTGGATCGTGCTCGCATCGCTGGTGGTCGGCAAGACGATCGGGATCACGCTGTTCGCCTGGCTCGCGGCGAAGATCGGCTTCCCGCTCCCCGAGCGCATCGGCATGCGCGAGCTGGTGACGCTCGCGCTGATCGCCGCCCTCGGCCTGACCGTGGCGCTGTTCGTCGCGGGAGCCGCGTACACCGGCGTCGACGCCTCCCTGGAGGGGCAGGCGAAGATGGGGGCCTTGCTCTCGGGCCTGGTGGCCTTCGCGGCGATCGCCCTGGGCGCCGTGCTGCGCGTGCGCGGCCGCCGCGGGCAGGCGAGCGACGAGCCGGCTCAACCCGGATGATTCACCAGCCGCCGGCTGCAACGCCGCAACTGCCGGCGCCTGCTGCGTTAGGCTCGGTCGGGCTCCTCGACGACCTGTCAAGGTCGTCTCCGGTGCCCTCCGTCGCCTGCCTTGCA
>DATKBQ010000320.1:0-7264 GCA_035546375.1 Planctomycetota bacterium
CCGTATCCTCCCCCGCCCTTTTCCGCGCCCGGCGGGTTCCCGTAACCGCCGCGCCGCTCCCGGGTAGTCCCGCCGCCCGTCCCGAACTCGATCCACGAGCCATGATGAAACCCCTGCGCCGATTCGCACCCCTCGCCCTCGCCCTGCTCGCCGCGCCGCCGGTCGCCCTGGCGGACACGATCTACACGATCGACGGGAAGACCATCGAGGACGTCGAGATCGTCAACGAGACGCTGACCCACGTCTACTACCGCCAAAAGGGCAAGACCGAGCAGTCCGTGGCCGCGGACACCGTGCTGCGCATCGAGTTCTCGAAGCTGCCCAAGCGCGTCGACGAGGCCGAGACGATGATCTCCGACGGCCAGCTCCAAGGCGGCGTCGAAGCCCTGCAGCTCTACGTCGACGGCATCCTCGCGGGCCAGCAGAAGGAGAAGATGGCTTGGGCGCCGGCCTACGCGCTGCGCCGGATCATCGAGCTGAAGCAGAGCCTCGGCGACTGGGCCGGCGTCGTCAGCTCGGCCGACCAGTTGATCAAGAGCTTCCCCGACTCGCGCTACCTGCCGCCGGCCTACATCGCCAAGGCCGAGGCGCTGCGGTACCAGGACAAGCGACCCGCCGCCCAGGAAGCGCTCAAGGAGTTCCGCGCGCTCGCCGAATCCAAGGGCCTGACCGGGCGCTGGAAGCTGGAGGCCGAGCTGTCGGAGGCCCTCAGCGACCCCTCGCTGACGGGCGTCAAGAAGCGCGACCGGATGATCGAGATCGCGGCGCGCGCCGGCAACGAGCATCCCACCGTGCGCAACCGCGCGCGCGTCGCCGAGGGCGAGAGCTACATCGAAGGCGAAGCCAAGGAGTTCGCCAAGGCGCGCGCGATCTTCGAGAAGATCGCCGCCGACCCCAAGGCCGACGATGCGACGCTGGCCGGGGTCTACACCGGGCTCGGCGACTGCCTGTTCCACGACGCGGTCGAGAAGCTCAGGTCCAAGCAGGAGAGCTCCAAGCAGGACGCTGAGCAGCTCCTCAAAGAGGCCGTGAAGCGCTACATGCGCGTGGTCGTGCTCCACAAGGACCAGACCCGCTATGTCTCGAAGGCGATGTTCTTCGCCGGGCGCGCCTTCGACGTGATGGAGGGCGGCGACGCCCGGGCCAACGCACAGAAGATGTACCGCGCGGTGATCAGCAACTACCCGAGGACCGACTGGGCCGCCGAGGCCCGGAACTTCAAGCGGTAGCGCACTTCGCCGAGAGCGCGCCGCCGGCCCGCTCCTGGCGCGCCTCGCTCCCCGGCCCGCGCGGCGGACGGATGCCGTCCTCCGCGCGGGCCGTACTCGTTTTCGGGGAGCGCTCGAAGCTCCCTTCGCGCCGGCCGCGCGCGTCCCGCGAACGCGGACCCGCTCCACGGCGTGTCCCGCAGCCTGGCGTCGCTGCGGATTGCCACGCAGCGCGCCGGACTCCGTCTCCTGACCCGCTGGCCGCCGGTGCAGGGCCCGTTCGGGCCCGCTCGGGGGGGCAAGGGAGCTGCGATCAGGAGGTCGAGGTGGAGCCGGAGTTCGAGCACGCGCACTGGCGGGGATTGAAGGACTTGGAACCGGTGCTGCGCGGCTACTTGGCGCGGCGCTGCCGGGACGAGAACGAGATCGACGACGTGATCCAGGAGACGTTCCTGCGCGCGGCGCGCTACCGGAGCTCGCTCGCCGACCCGCTCCGGCTGCGGGGGTGGGCGCTGCGCATCGCCAGCAACGTGCTCAACGACCATGCACGGCGCGAGGCGCGGTCGCGGAGCTGCGAGCTGGCCGAGACGTGGCTCGACGCGTTGGAGGGCCGCGAGTCCGACCCCAGCGGCGCCGACGACGAGCCCATCCTCGCCCTGGGCGACGCGGTCTTCGCGCGCGAGTCGCTGCTCGGTCAGTTGGAGGTCGCCCTCAGCGGCCTGCGCCACTCGGACCGGCGCGTGCTCGAGTCCTATTACGCCGGGGGCCAGAGCTGTGCGGCCACGGCCGTCGAGTGCGGGATCCCGCCGCCGCTGGTCAAGGTGCGGCTCTTCCGTGCCCGCCGGCGCCTCGGCCGCGCACTGCGCACCCGGCTCGGCGCGGCGGCGCCGCCTGGCGGCGACAGGGAGGCGGGGAGGAGCGTTCGATGCGGGCCTTGCTGATCGCGATGCTGCTCGCGGCCCTCGGGCAGCCGTTCGCCCGAACGAGCCGGTGCCTGTCCCAGGAAGGGTCGGCCCGCGAGCAGCTCGAGCGCGCCGGCGCCCTGCGCAACTCCGCCCGCGGCCTGGGGGGCGCCGCGCGCGCCCGCGCCCGCCAAGCGGCCGTCCGCGCCTATCGCGCCGTGGTCGAGTCCTTCCCCAACGAGCCCGCGGTCGCGGCGGAAGCCGCCTTCCGCGCCGGCGAGCTCCTGCGCGCGGGCGGCGACGGCACCGGCGCGCGCGAGGAGTTCGCCCGCGCCCGATTCCTCGGCGCGGGGACGGACTTCCGCGCGCGCGCCGCGCTGGAGCTCGGGCACCTCGCGCGGCGCGACGGCGAGCTGGAGGCGGCGCTGGACCACTACCTCGCGGTGCTCGCCGATCATCAGGCCGCCCGTTCGCGCCGGGACGATGCCGCGCTGTGGGCGGGTCGGGCCTACGGCTTGTCGGGGCGCAGGGTGGATGCGCGCCGGATGTGGTCGCGCGTGGCCGAGACCGCCGAGGACGCCCTCGACCGCGTGCTGGCCTTCGACGACCTCGCACTCTCGTGGATCGGGGACGGCGACCTGGAGGCCGCGGCGGGCGAGCTGGAGCGCTGCCGCGAGGCACTCTCCGAGCCGGCGCTGGAGGAGACGGAGCTCGGCGAGCGCGTGCGCCGGGCGCTGCAGCGTATGCGCGCGGTCCCGGCGCTGAAGGCAGCCGTGCTGCGCAGGCTGGAGGGCGTCGTGATCGACGCCGGCGGGCGGTGACGCGACGCGCCGGAAATCCCGTTGTGCGCGCCGCCGGCGTCCTGTATGAGGAAGCCGGCCGAGCGATGGAGCTCGGACCGAGAAGCTCACGACATCGAAGGGCGGTCCGTTCCTTCCGGTCGGGCCGCCCTGTCGCGCCACCGCCGAGCGCAGCGAGGCACGTGGCGCAGCCGCGCCGTGAGGCGCGGCGCGTTGATCGGCTCACGCCGAGCGTGCCGAGGCACGTGGCGCAGCCGCGCCGTGAGGCGCGGCGCGTCGATCGGCTTCCGGCGGTTTCTTGCCCGACGCGCCCGGGGCGCATGAGCGTGCCGGCTGGTCCGAGCCTGTCCCGTCAGCAGCCGACGCCGTAGTAGGTGAAGCCCAGCTTCTCGAGCGTCTTGCGGCGGTAGATGTTGCGGCCGTCGAAGATCACCGGCGTCCGCAGGAGCTCCTTCACGGCCTCGAAGTCGGGGCGGCGGAACTCGTTCCACTCGGTCACGAGCACCAGGGCGTCCGCGCCCTCCAACGCGTCCATCGGGCGCTCGGCATAGCGGATGCGCTCGCCCAGGTGGCGGCGGGCCTCGCCCATCGCCTCGGGGTCGAAGGCGCAGACCTCGGCGCCGGCTGCGAGCAGCGCCTCGATGACCACCAGGGAGGGCGCCTCGCGCATGTCGTCCGTGTTGGGCTTGAAGGCCAGGCCCCAGACGGCGAAGCGCCTGCCCGTGAGGTCGTCGCCGAAGTGGCGACTCACGAGCTCGAAAGGCAGCCGTTTCTGGACCTCGTTGACCGCCTCGACCGCCTTCAGGATCTTGAAGTCGTAGCCGCTGGCGGCGGCGGTCTTGACGATCGCCTTGACGTCCTTGGGGAAGCAGGAGCCGCCGTAGCCGATGCCGGCGAAGAGGAAGCGCGAGCCGATGCGCTCGTCGGAGCCGATGCCCTTGCGCACCATGTCCACGTCGGCGCCCAGTCGCGCGCAGATGTTGGCCATCTCGTTCATGAACGAGATCCGCGTGGCCAGCATCGCGTTCGCGGCGTACTTGGTCAGCTCGGCCGACTCGGGGTCCATGTGGATGATCGGGTTGCCGGTGCGCACGAACGGTGCGTACAGCTCCTCCATGATCTCGCGGGCGCGCTGGGAGGTGCTGCCGATCACCAGCCGGTCCGGCTTCATGAAGTCGGCCACGGCGGCACCCTCCTTGAGGAACTCCGGGTTGGAGACCACGTCGAACTCGTGGCGGGTGTTCTCGCGCACGGCCTCCGACACCCTGCGCGACGTGCCCACCGGCACCGTCGACTTGTCGACGATCACGAGGTAGCCGCCCATGTGGCGCGCGATCGAGCGCGCCGCGGAGAGCACGTGGCCGAGGTCCGCGCTGCCGTCCTCGCCCGGCGGCGTGCCGACCGCGATGAACGCCACTTGCGCCGTCGGGATCGCCTCCTCGTAGCGCGTGGTGAACGAGAGCCGCCCGTCCTGGACGCTGCGCACCAGGATCTCCTGCAGGCCCGGCTCGTAGATCGGGACCTCGCCTTTGCGCAGCCTGGTGATCTTCTCCTTGTCGATGTCCAGGCAGACGACGTTGTTCCCGCTCTCGGCGAAGCAGGTGCCCGCGACGAGCCCGACGTAGCCCGTGCCGATGACCGCGATGCGCATGGTGTGGAGGCGTGTGGGGTGGGGGTTCGGCCGGCGCTCGCTCGAGCGCGGCCCACCGCCTCTTCGGCGCGCGGCCTCGCCCGGATGGAGCGAGCGGGCCGGGAAAGATACCGTGTCCCCGCGAGCTCGGGGCCGCGGGCGATTAACTCAGCGGCAAGAGTGCCTCCCTTACAAGGAGGAAGTCGGAGGTTCGAATCCCCCATCGCCCACCCCCCCTCGGCGCCGCACGCTCGTTCTTCGCGGCGGCCGGAACCCCTCCCCCCGAGAAATGGGGCGCGACCTGGAGCGGAACAGAAACGAGCCAGGTGGCTGCGCATGGAAGGGACTCCGCGACTTCGCCCGTGCCTGGGAGCGCCCCGACGGCGACCCGGGGTGAGCCTGGATCGATCCAGTCCGCCCCCGGCGAGGCCGTGCGCCGGCCGAGGAATGCCCATTCGCAACCGCCCGAAGGCGCCGGCGGTTGCGACAGGGGTCGCGCGCGGGCGGCAGGCGGCGGCGCGGCCGCGTGAGGGGTCCGCCGCTCGCATCGCGTCGTCGCGGGGTACTCGCGGCGGGGGTGTGGCGCTCCGCTCTCCGGGGAGGGACAATCGAACGGGTCCGGCGTCGAGAAGACCCCCCCACGACGTGCGAGCCGCTGTGCCGGCCGCAGGCAGCCCGGTGCGGACGACTGCACGCGGAGCGCACGATCCGGAGGCTGGCAGCCGTGCCGGATGGAGCAGTCCCGGAGGACGAGCTTGAGCCGGATCCTCTTGATCGACGACGAATCCGCCACGCGGCTCATCCTCCACAACCGCCTCAAGGACCTCGGCTACGAGGTGGTGACGGCGGAGAACGGCGCGAAGGGCCTGCTCGAGGCGCGCGAGTCCAGCTTCGACTTGGTGCTCGTCGACGCCAGCCTCTCGAGCGGCATCAACGGCTTCGAGGTTTGTCGAAGGCTCAAGCAGACGCCGCAGACCTCGGCCGTGCCGGTCTTGATGCTGAGCAAGCACACCTCGAGCCGCGAGGAGCTGCACCGGGGCTACGACTCGGGCTGCGAGGCCTTCCTGCTCAAGTCCGACATGGGCAACCTCGAGGACGTGATCCGCGCGATGCTGCGGATCAAGTCCCTGCAGGACGACCTGGCCCGCCAGAACCGCGCCCTGGAGGACGCCAACCGCCGGCTCCAGCAGGAGCGACAGCGCGGAGCGGACCTCGAGGCGAGCGAGAAGGGACCCGGCGAGCAGGCGCTGGTCGTGCGCGAGCTGGCGGCGGGACGGCCCGACGGGGTGCTCCTGGTGGATTCCGAGGGCGTGGTGCGCCATGCCGACCGCGGCGCGCGCGAGCTGCTCGGCGCCAGCCTGGAGGGCAAGAACCTGGGCCGCCTCGCTCCCGCCACCGGGCTCGAGGCCTTCGTGCGCGACGCGCGCACCGAAGCCCGCGAGGGCTTCCGTTTCGACCTGCCGGGACGCGACGGCCGCAGCGGGCGCTCGCTCTCCGCCTCCGTCGTTCCGCTGGTCGGCAACCCGGGCGAGCGCGATCCGGGGCTGCGGGTGGTGCTCCTGATCGACGCGGGGCGGCGGCGTGTCGCCACCGAGCTGATGCGCACGCAGGAGTACGCGATCCCCAGGCGCGAGGTGGGCGTCCTGCTCGACGCGGCGCGCGTCGCCTTCGGGCCTGCGACCTTGATCGGCAGCTCGCCGGCGATGACCCGCGTGCGCACCCAGGTCGCGGAGGCCGCGCGCTCGATCGAGCCGGTGCTCCTGCTCGGCGAGCCGGGGACCGGCAAGGAGCACGCGGCGCGCGCGATCCACTTCGGCGGCTTCGCCAGCGGACCGTTCCTGCCGGTGAACTGCTCCGCCCTCTCGCCCGCCAACCTCGATGCGGAGCTGTTCGGCGTCGTGAAGGGCGCGACGCCCGAGGCGGTGATCGACCGTCCCGGGCTGTTCCAGCAGGCGACGAGCGGCAGCGTCTTCCTCGAGGACGTCGAGCGCCTGACGATCGAGCTGCAAGGGAAGCTGCTGCGGGTGGTGAACGAGCGCCAGGTCCAGCGCGTCGGCTCGGAGCGGGCGGAGCCCACCTCGGCGCGCATCCTCGCCGCCAGCTCCTCCGACCTCGACGCCGCGGCCGCGGCGGGCGCGTTCCTGCCCGAGCTGCTCGACAGGCTGTCGACGATCGAGATCCGCTTGTCGCCCTTGCGCGAGCGCATCGAGGACGTGCCGGGCCTGACGCAGCACTTCCTCCAGCGCTACGGGTGCACCAGCCCCGAGATCGAGGTCACCGACGAGGCCCTGTTCGTGTTGGAGAGCCACGACTGGCCCGAAAACGTCGGCGAGCTGGAGGCCGCGGTGGACCGCGCCTGCGCGAACGCGACCGGCGACGTGATCGGCGTCGAGGAGCTCCCGGCGGCGCTGCGCGAGCTGCACGGCACGCTCCCGCGGCGGGACCTGGTCCCTTCACCGCGCCGCGCGAGGGTGCCGATCGGCGGGACGCACACGGCGATCGGCGAGGGAGCGCCGGCGGTGGCGAGGGTCACTCCCAGCGTCCCCGAGCCGCGCAAGCCGTGGGAGATCGGCCCCGAGGAGCCCGTGAGCCTGGATCTCTACGAGAGGAAGGCGTTGTTGCGGGCGCTCGAGGAGACGCGCGGCGACAAGCTGGCCGCGGCGCGGCTGCTCAAGGTCGGCAAGAGCACGCTCTACCGCAAGCTCAAGCGCTACGGCATCGCCT
>DATKBQ010000321.1:0-3708 GCA_035546375.1 Planctomycetota bacterium
GCGGGGGCGGCGTCAGGGGACGACGGTGATGCGCTGCACGCCCTGGGCGCGGCGGCAGCCGTCGTCGCCGGTCCATGTCCGGTCGATCACGGTGACGCCCTGGGCCGGAGCGGAGGCGGAGACGGTGTCCTCCCAAGCCAGCGAGCAGCCAGGGTTGCACAGGTCGTAGGCGACGGCCCAGCCCGTGTGATCGGGGTGGAGCGGGTCGCCGCGCTTGACCTGCACGTCCGGGGGCACGTCGAGGTCCGGCTCGGAGTCGTCGCGCGCGCTGGCGAAGGTGACGCAGCGCGTGGATTCACCCCCGGCGGTCACGATCAGCGCGACGCGCACCACGCGCTCGCAAGCCTGGGCCATGCTGAAGATCAGGTTCGGCGTGGGGCTGGTGGGATCGTCGATGAAGGCGTCGGGCGAGGTCTCGATCCACTGGTACCACATCCACTGGCCCTCGGGATCGTACGAGCCCGATCCGTCGAGCCTCACGACGCTCAGCGGCCCGCTGCAGGACGTGGTGTAGGGGCCTCCCGGATCGCACACCGGCGGCTCACCGCGCGGGCTCGCGGGTGACATGGGCGAGGCCGACGCGAGGCAGAGACTGGCGGCGACGCACGTCAAGAGCAGTGCTTTGCACATGGGGGGGACGCGCTCTATGCGGACGAGAGGGGGTTCTCTTCCCGGAATGGAGGTCGGCAGGCGAGGATGTCTCGGGAACCGATGTCAAAGTCGGGGAAAGGCCCCGACCGAAGCCGGACTTCCGAGCGCAGCGCACGCTCGCCTGGGTGAACCTCGCGTCCGGACCGCTTCTGGGAATCTTCCCCGGTCGCGGCCCCGACCTCAGGAGTCGGAGGATCCCGTACCCGGCGGCGCGCGATCCGTGGCTTCGAGGACCGAGGCCTTCCCGGGCTCGGCTCCAGAGTCGCTGGGCAGCGCCGCCTTGCGCAGCGCGTTGTGGAGCCCGCGGTAGAGGCCTTGCAGCCCGCGTCCGGCGGACTCCAGCGTGCTCGATTCCAGCGCCCCGCCGCTCAGGAGGCGCCCTAGGGAGAGCTCGATCGCATCCGTGCCGGGTCCCGCCTCGGCCGCCGCCGCCGAGCGCGCCAGGTCGCGCTGGGTCGTGCGCTGGCTCGCGCGCAGCAGGGCGTGGCCGTCCACCCGGCTCGGATCGTGCTTCAAGGCCTGCTCCAGGCCCTCCCGCGCCAGGCGCGCCGCGTGCGGGCCGCCCAGGTCCAGGAGCACGCGGGCGCGCTCGATCAGCGCATCGACGATCGAGTCGGCGTCGGCGCGCTCGACCGCCGCGCGCACCGCGCGCTGCAGAAGCTGCAGGGACCAGCGTAGGTTGCGCTCGAGGGCCTGCGCATCGCCTCGCGCGAGCTCGGCCTGCGCCCGCCGCCGGTAGATGCGCGCCGCGTCGAGGTAGGGAGAAGGATCCCTCGGCTCGAGCGCGGCGCGCGAGCGGTGCGCCGCCAACGCCTCCGGAAAGCGCTCGAGGCCGCTCAAGACCGCCGCGCGCAGGACCAGCCGCCGGCCCGGATCGCGCCCGAGGTCGTGCTCTGCCACGTTGGCGAGGGCCTCGTCGCCCATGCCGTACTCCTTCATCCAGCTCGCGTTGAGCTCGAAGGCCTCGACCACGACCGCCGGCAGCGTGTCGCTGGCGGCCGAGGTCAGGCTGTCGAGCAGGTCCTCGAGCCGGTCGATGGCCTCGCGCCGGCGCTCCTCGCCGTGCGACCACAGGACGCGCAGCTCCGCCAGCTCCGAGCGCGCGCTGGCGAGGGTGCGCTCGCGCTGCTGGAACTGGGCCTCGCCCTGGGCTTCGCTGCGCGCCTTGACGGTCTCCTCGATCGTCTGGTTGGCCTTGAAGAGCAGGTTCGATGCCCGTGTCCAATAGAGCGTGACCACCAGCGCGATCCCCATCGAGACCGCGACGACCGCCGCCTCCCAGGGGTGGCGGCGCCTCCAGCGCAGCGCCGGATCGAAGACGCGCGGCCGCGATGCTGCGACGGGCTGGCCGTCGCGCACCGCCTTGAGGTCGTCGAGCAGCGCCGCCGCTCCCGAGTAGCGCCGCGCCGGGTCCTTTTCGAGGCAGCGCAGGACCACCGCCTCGAGGTCGCGCGGCACGTCCTGGCGCAGCCGGCGCAGCCGCGGCGGATCGCGGTGCAGGATCGCGTGCAGGATCGATTGGGCGTTCGCTCCCGTGAACGGCGGGCGCTGGGTGAGCAGCTCGAAGAGCGTCGCCCCCAGGCCCCAGACGTCCGCGCGCCCGTCGACCGCGTCGCCCTCGCCGGCGATCTGCTCCGGGCTCATGTAGAGCGGGGTGCCGACCAGGTCGCCGGACTCGGTCATCGAGCCCTCGCCGTCGCTCTCGAGCGGGCGCGCCAGGCCGAAGTCGGTGAGCACGATGCGCTCGCCGTCTCGCAGGAGGTTCGAGGGCTTGACGTCGCGGTGCATCACGCCGCGCGCGTGAGCGTGTGCCAGCGCGCCGGCGACGTCGATTCCGATCGAGATCACGTCGGCGATCGCCAGCGGGCCCGCCTTGAGCACGCGGTCGAGCGGCGGGCCCTCGACGAACTTCATGCTGAAGTAGTGCAGGCTGCCGGCGGAGCCGACCTCGAAGACGTCGACCACGTTGGGGTGCGAGAGACGCCCCATGGCCTCGGCCTCGCGCAGGAATCGGCGCACCGTGCGCTCGCGCAACGCCAGGGCCGGCGGCAGGAGTTTGAGCGCGATGCGCCGGCGCGGCCGCTCCTGCTCGGCCTCGTAGACCAGCCCCATGGCGCCCGAGCCGATGCGCCGCAGCACGCGGTAGCCGCGCAGGCGCCGGGTCAAGCGCTCGCTGGACAGCTCGGACAGCTCCAGCTCGCTGTCGGGCACGGCTCAGCCCCCGCGCACGGCGCGGTGCACAGCCAGGACGCCGTCGAGGATCGCGCCGAAGCTCGCCAGCTCGACCATGTTCGGCCCGTCGGAGGGTGCCCGGTCGGGATCGGGGTGGACCTCGAAGAAGAGCCCGTCGACGTGGCCGGTGGCGACGGCCGCGCGCGCGAGGGCGGGCACGCGCCTGCGATCGCCGCCGCTCCGCGTCCCAAGCCCGCCGGGCTCCTGGACCGCGTGGGTGGCGTCGAAGACGACCGGGTAGCCCGTCGCGGCGAGGTGCTCGAAGCCGGCCATGTCGACCACGAGGCGCCCGTAGCCGAAGCTCACGCCGCGCTCGGTGACCAGGAGGTTCTTGTTGCCGGCCGCCGCGCACTTCGCCGTCGCATTCGCGAGGTCCCACGGCGCGAGGAACTGGCCCTTCTTGATGTTGACCGCGCGCCCGGTCTCGGCGGCGGCGACCAGGAGGTCGGTCTGGCGACAGAGGAAGGCCGTGATCTGGAGCACGTCGGCGACCTCGGCGACCGCCGCGCACTGATCCGGGAGGTGCACGTCGGTCAGGACCGGCAGGCCCCAGCGCTCGCGCACCTCGGCCAGGAGCTCGAGACCGGCGGCGAGCCCGGGACCGCGCTCCGAGCCGAGGCTCGAGCGGTTGGCCTTGTCGAAGCTCGACTTGAAGATCAAGGGCAGCGAGCGCTCCGCCGCGAGCTCGGCCAGGCGGGCGGCGGTGGAGTGCACGAGGTCGGGGCGCTCGAGCACGCACGGGCCGGCGATCAGGAAGAGACCGCCCCCGCCGAATGCGCGGCCGCCGCGGGTGATGGCGGCGCGAGGGGGAAGGGCGGAAGGGGA
>DATKBQ010000322.1:0-5189 GCA_035546375.1 Planctomycetota bacterium
GGTGTTCCGGATCGAGATGCTCGGCCTGGTGCGAGACCGCCGCGCGCTGGTCTCGGCGATCGTGCTGCCGGTCCTGATCTACCCCCTGATCCTGTGGGCCCACGGCTGGATGCAGCGGGTCTCGCGCGAGGCGCGCGCGGCGCGCGAGGTGCGGGTCGCCCTCGACCTGAGCGGAGCGCCGGCCGAGCTGGCGAGCGACCTGCGAGCGTTGCTCGAGCAGGAGATCCCGATCGACTTCGTGGCCGCCGACGCCGAGCGACTGCGCGAGATCGCCGAGGCGGTGCACGAGGGACGTCCCGAGGCGATCGAGGCCGAGCGGCGCATCGCCCGCGAGCTGCTGGTGGGACGCGCGGACCTCTTGCTCACGCACCAGCTGCATCCGGTGCTCGCCTCGCGCCCGCTCCTGCGCGTGCACTACGACGGCGCCGAGGAGCACGCGCGCGAGGCGCTGGAGCGCGTGCGGCGCGCGATCGGGCGGCTCGAGGAGCGCTCGAGCGCGCAGCGCGTGCAGGCGCTCTTCGGCGCGAGCGACCCCGCGCGCGGCCTCGCGCCCCAGACCGTGGACGTGGCCACGCCCGAGCGCGAGGGAGGGGCGTTCCTGGGCCGCTTCCTGCCGCTGGTCGCCGTGCTCGTCCTGGTCTCCGGGGGTGCGTACGCCGCGCTCTCGGCCTTCGCCGGCGAGCGCGAGGGCCGCACGCTGGAGACGCTGCTCTCCCAGCCCGTCCCCGCGGCGGCGTTCGCGTGGGGCAAGCTCGGCGCGGTGCTGGTGGTCGCGATCGCGGCGCTCTTGGCGAACGTCGGCAGCATGCTGGGCTCGCTGGCCCTCGGGCTGGGCGAGCTCACAAGCCTCGCGGGCGAGGCCACGGCCGGAGCGAGCCCGAGCGTCGGGCTCACGGCCGGACGCGTGCTCCTGGCGACGGCGTTCCTCTTGCCCTGCGCGGTGATCGTCTGCTCCGTGCTCGTGCTCGCCTCGGCGCGCGCGAGGACCTTCCGCGAGGGGCAGTACATGCTGCTGCCCTTGACGCTGCTCGCCGCGCTGCCCGCCGGGCTCGCGGGCTACGCCGACCTCGAGTTCGATCCGCTGCTGGCCGCCGTGCCGCTCCTGGGGCCGTGCCTGGCGCTGCGCGACGCGCTGCGCGGCGAGGTCGCCGTAGTGCCGGTGCTCGTGATGGTGGCCTCGAGCGCCCTGTGGGCTTGGCTCGCGCTGCGGCGCCTGGGCACCACCCTGGACGCCGAGCGGATCCTCGCCTCGCGCGATCACGCCAGCGAGCACGCGCTGCGCCGGATCCAGTCGCGCCAAGCGCTGCGCTGGGGCGCGATCGCGGCGCTGGCGAGCTACCTCGCCGGCGGCTGGATGCAGAGCCGGTGGGGCCTGCCGGGATTCCTGGCCACGCTCTGGATCCTGCTGCCCGCGCTGGCGCTGCTCGCCGCCCGCGGCACGGCGCGGCGCTCAGGGGAGGGTCTCGCTCGCGCGCTCGAGCTGCGCGTCCCGCGCGCGGAGCACGCGCTGGGCGCCCTGCTGCTCGCCCCGGCGCTGGCGCTCGCCATGCTGGCCTTCATCCCTTGGCAGCAGCGCGTCCTTCCGCTGCCCTCGAGCGCGCTCGAGGACAGCGCGCCCGCGATGTGGCTCGCCACGCTCCCCATGTGGGGCAAGTTCCTGGTCCTGGCGCTCTCGCCCGGGATCACCGAGGAGCTGCTCTTCCGCGGCGCGATCCAGTCCGGCCTGCGGCGCGACATGCCGGCGCGGAGCGTGGTGCTCTGGCAGGCGGCGCTCTTCGCCGTCGCCCACGCCTCGATCTATCGCTTCGTGCCGATTGCGCTGGTCGGGGCGCTCCTGAGCGTCGTCGCGCTGCGCAGCCGAAGCGTCGTGCCAGCGATCCTGCTCCACGTCGGCTACGACGCTCTCCTGGTCCTGGAGGTGAAGGCCGACTGGCTCACACCCTGGCCGGCCGCCGGGCTCGCCGCCGCGGGGGCGCTCCTGCTCGCTCGCGGCACGCCGTCCCGCCTGCGCGACCCGGCGCAAGCCTCGCTCCCGGCGTGAGTTGCGCCCGCCTGGCGGCGGGAGCGAACTTTTCGCGCCCCGGCGCCGCGCCGCGCTCCGGATGCCTAGGCAAACCCGCGCCGGCGAGGGGGCTCGGGCGGAAGGAGGGCGCGATGTCCCGTCTGATGGCCCACGCCGTGTGCCGCGGTCTCGAGCTCCTGCTCGCCGCGGCCGTCCTGCAGATCGCCTACGGCCTCGGAACCGCGCTGTTCCGCTCCTAGCGCAGCCGAGCGGTTCGGGAGGGTTCCGGCGCGGGTGCGCCCGCGCGAGACCTACTTGTTGCGCCCGTGCCGGCGCTTGCGGCCCTTCGCCAGGACCTTGCCGGAGCCCATCCCGATCTTGCGCAGCCGCAGGCGCCCGCGGGTCGGTCCGCCTGCCTTGATCTTCGCTCTGGCCATGTGCCGTCCTCTCGCCGCCGCTCGGGCGGGCGGAAGGTTGTACCCGCCGGCGGGAAGGGCGGCAAGCCGCGGGTGGCTCACGGACTCTGCGGGGGCTCGTCGCGATGGCCGATGTAGCCCAGGCCCCGGAGCGCCTGCAGGTTCGCACCCCCGGCCGCCCGCTCGGCGTCGGCGCGGTCGTCCGCGCCCCAGCTCGCGCGAAGCTCGTCGAGCCTTCGCGCCATCGCCGCCGCCCGCTCGGGCTCCCGCGCGGCGAGGTCCGCCAGACCCTCGGGATCGCGCGAGAGATCGAACAGCTCCAGCGTCGCCGACTCACCGAGCCCGCGGCGCACGAGCTTCCACGGCAGCTCGTAGAGCGCGAGGCGCACGTCGTCGAGCCGGAAGTGGTCCCGGTCCTCCACCAGGATCGCCCGCGGCTCGTCCTCGGGCGCCGCGAGCAGCGGCCGGCCCGCGAGCCCCGCGGGCTGCGGCAGGCCGGCGAGCTCGAGCAGGGTCGCCGCGACGTCGACGCCGCCCGCGGGAGCCGAGCTCCGGCGGCCCTGCGGCGAGCGGCCGGCGGGCCGCACGACCAGCGGCACCCGCACCTGGCACTCGAGGATGTCGCTGTGCTCGTAGCGTCCGCCCTCGCCGAAGGCCTCGCCGTGGTCGGAGACCAGGACCAGCGCGGTGCGGCCGGCGCCGAGGTCCAGCGCGGCGAGGAAGTGCTCGACCTCGCGGTCGAGCGCCCACAGCTCCGCGTCGTAGAGCTGGCTCAAGTGGCCGTCGTCCTCGGCCTGCAACACGTAATCCGGCGGCAAGCCGTCGCCTCGCTTCGAGTAGCCGTCGACGGGCCCCTCGTACGCGCCGACCCAGCGCTCGCGCGCCTGGGGAGACGGGAGGTAGGGCCAGTGCGGGTCGTAGAGGTTGACCATGCAGAACCAGGGCCTGGGATCCTCGCGGCGCAGCCACGCCTCGGCCCTCGCCAGGACCTCGCCGGCGGGGCGCTGGAAGTCCTGGATCCAGTGCGGCAGCCCGTTGAAGCGCAGCGCGGGGACGTGCTCGGCGGCGAGCGATTGGAGGTCGTGCACGAGCGACCACGCGTAGGTCGCGCACACCGGCGGGTCCACCTCGTCGTCGAAGGTCTCGAAGCCGGCGTCGATCCCCGTGCTCGCACGCAGGACGTCGGTGCCGACGAAAGCCCCGGTGCGCCACCCGGCCTGGCGCAGCCGCTGCGCGATGCTCGGCGTGCGCGAGGCGTTGAAGGCGGGGCGCATCATCCGCGAGCCGTGCTGCGAGGGATGGAGCCCGGTCAGCATCGAGAGGTGCGAGCTCAGCGTGTAGCAGGTGGCGGAGCGCGCCTCGTCGAAGAGGACCGATTCCTCGCCCAAGCGGGCCAGGCTCGGGGTGGTCTCGCGGTCGTACCCGAAGGGGCTGAGGCTCTTCGCGCGCGTGGTGTCCCACACCATGAGGAGCAGGTTGGGCGCGCCCGCGGGCGCCTGCCCGGCGGCGCCGGGAAGCTCGCGGTGGAACGAGACCAGCGTGCCGGCGGCCAGCGCGAGCAGGCAAGCGGCGATCGCCGCCGCGCGCGGAGGGACTCGCCGCAGCAGGCGGGCGATCGCGAGCGCGGCCACGGCGACTCCGATCGCGATGGCCAGGGCCTCCAGCCAAGGCCTGGGGGCCGCGAGGCCGGAGAGGTTCCCGCCCAGGTCGGTGTAGCGGTCCAGGCGCGCGTGCAGCGCGACCGGCAGCACCATCCAGGCCGCGAGCGAGAGGGCCGCGTCGGCGGGGCGCTCGGGCGGAAGCGGATGGCCGGCGCGGCGGGCCCGCAGCCGGCGGAAGGCCCGGGCCGCGAGCCATGAG
This sequence comes from Planctomycetota bacterium, assembly GCA_035546375.1. Classification (GTDB taxonomy): domain Bacteria; phylum Planctomycetota; class UBA1135; order UBA1135; genus DATKBQ01. Next base: position 4,279 of record DATKBQ010000322.1, read on the forward strand.
GGCAGGAGCGCGATCAGCCCGAGCGCGAGCCAGACGAGGACCGCTTGGCCGAAGAGGTCGAGCCCCGCGGGCCGGTGCTCGAGGGCCGCGCGCGCCGCGAGCGTGTCGGCGGCGCCCAGGACGAGCGCGAGGACCGGCAGGGCGCGCAGGCGGCTTAGCATGGCGGGACTATCATCGGCAGGCGCGGGGCGCGCGCAAAGCCGCGGATCTTCAGCGCTCCGCGTCCGGCGGCAGCGGGTCCCCGACCTGCACCCGCAGCTCGGCCCCCGGGATGTCCTTCGTGAGCGCCTCCGCCAGCGGGCGCAGCGCCCACGCGGCGACCTCCTCGGCACGCCGGTCGGGGTTCGGGCGCTCCGCTCCCGGCGCGTAGCGCGGCACGTGGAGGGCTTTGTCGCCACCCAGCTCGCCCCGTCCGAGCAGCCGAGCGGGCGGAAGCGACACGACGACCGCCAGGCCATCGCGCCGGGTAGCGGAGGGCTGGAGGTCGGCGAGATCGACGCCCCAGATCTCGTCCTCGGCGCCCGGGGAGGTGAGGAGGTAGCTCACGAGCCAGGGCTGTTGGGCGGAGTGGCGCACTTGGACGAGGCGTTGGTGGATCAGGCCCGAGCCGAACTCGAGCCAGCGGTCCAGGCGGCCTTCGGAGCTGGCGGGAAGGGCCGCGCGCTCGGCCTTCATCTCGCCGATGAGCTTCGGTGCACGCCACGCGTAGACGGCGGCGGCCCAGAGGCCGAGGAGGATCAGGGTGACGATCAGGAGGATGCCGCTGACGCGCCGATCGCGGGCGGGGGGCGCAACATGGGGCGGGGGCGCGGTCACGGAGGCATTGTGGACGCGATCGGTGAGAGGTTCCATGGCGGTCAGATTGGCGTTGTCGCGCGGGGCGCTCGAGTGAGGAATTGGCGACATGGGTC
>DATKBQ010000323.1:0-2379 GCA_035546375.1 Planctomycetota bacterium
CTCGTGCTTGTGCCCCTGCGCCGCCAGGATGCGCTGCTGCTCGCCCGCGGGCATCGGCGCATAATCCACCAGCTTCATGGTGTACACGCCCTCTCCCGCGGTCTGCGACTTCAGGTCCCTCTGATACGTCTGCACCGCCGACAGCGGCACGTGGGCCTTGACCACGGTGATCGCGCCGTCGGCCTCGTTCCACTGATCCAGGACCTGGCCCCGGCGGTGGCTCGTCAGGTCGCTGAAGATCACGCCCGCGTGATCCCTGGGGACCGAGATCACCAGCTCCACGATCGGCTCGAGCAACACCGGTGAGGCCTTCTTGAACGCATCCATGAACGCCCGCGCGCCGGCGATCTTGAAGCTCGCCTCGTCGGAGTCGACGTCGTGGAACTTGCCGTCGTAGACCTCGAAGTCGAGGTCGACCACCTGGCTGTGGGTCAGGACTCCCTTGCCGACCACCTCGCGCATCCCCTTCTCCACGGCCGGGATCAGGTTGCGCGGGATCGAGCCGCCGACGATCGCGTCCGTGAACACGACCCCGCTGCCTTTTCCCAAGGGCTTCACGCGAACGTAGCACTCGCCGAACTGGCCGCGCCCGCCGGTCTGCTTCTTGTGGCGGTAGTGGCCTTCGGCGGGGCGCAGGATCGTCTCCTTGTAGTGCACGCGCGGCACGTGGGTCGTGACCTCGACCCCGTAGCGGCGCTTCAGCCGCGACTCCATCACCGAGAGGTGCAGGTCGCTCATTCCGGAGACGACCATCTCGTGGGTGTCCTTCTCGTAGTGCGGCTTGAAGGTCGGGTCCTCGGCCGCGAGCTTGTGCAGCGCCTCGCCGATCTTCTGCTCGTCGGAGCGCGACTTGGGCACGACCGCCAGCGAAACCATGGGCGTCGGCTGAGCCGGCAGATCCATCTCAACCAGCTCCGCGCCGGGCGAGCCGAAGGCCTCGCCGTAGTGCACGCCCTCCACCTTGGTGAAGGCCGCGATCTCGCCCGGCTTGGCGCTCTCGAGCGGGTCGCGCCGCTTGCCCACCAGCCGGAACAGGCCGCCGGGCTTCTCGCCGCGGTCGCCCGAGCGCGGCCCCGCGATCGGGTCGTGGGCCCCGAGCGTGCCGCGCAGGATGCGCGCGATGCAGATCTTGCCCACGTGCGGGTCCGACTTGACGTTGAAGGCCACGCCGGCGAGCGGGGCCTCGGGGTCGAGGGGGATCTCGCGTCCCTGGCGGTCGCGCCGGGGCGCGAGGCCGGGGTGCGGCGCGAAGCTGCGCAGGAACTCGAGCACCTCGGCCATCCCGGCCGACGACTCGGGATTGCAGGCGAGCACCGGCACGAGCGCGCCCTTGGCGATGGCGCCCGGCACGAGCCGCTCGAGGTCCTCCGCGGACAGCTCCTCGGTCTCGAGGTAGCGCTCGAGCAGCCCCTCGTCCTCGCAGGCGTCCATGGTCCGGTCCATCAGGCGCCGGCGCCACTCGCTCTCGCGGTCCTCCAAGGTCGGGCGCACCGCGGAGAAGCCGTGGCCGCTCGCGTCGGGGAGGGTGAAGGGGACGCAGACCGCTCCGACGGCCGAGCGCAGCTCGGCCACGGTGGCCTCGAAGTCGGCGTTCTCGCCGTCCACGTGGGTCAAGAGGATCGCGCGCCCCTTCCCGAGGGCGGCCGCCACCTCCATCTTCTTGCGCAGGTTGTGGGAGACCTTCGAGGCGCAGCTCACGACCCCGACCACCAGGTCGGCGGCGAACATCGCCGCGTTGACGTCGGCGATGAAGTCGGGGTAGCCGGGCGTGTCGATCAGGCTCCAGAGCGTCCCGCGCTGCTCGGCCTGCACGAGCGCCATCTGCAGCGTGTGGCCCTTCTCCTGCTCCTCGGGCTCGGTGTCGCAGATGCTGGTCTTGTCGGCCACCGAGCCCTTGCGGGGGGCCGCGCCGATCTGGAAGGCCAGATGATCGATGACGCTGGTCTTGCCCGCCGAGGGGTGGCCGACGAAGGCGATGTTGCGGATGGCCTCGACTGCGGTGGGCATGGTGCTGCTAGGGTGCTCGCGGAGGGTCGGAGGGATTCAGGACGCGCGAAAAGGCGGACATCTTAGCGGGGTTCTACCCCAGCCTGAAGATCATCGCTGGCCGCTGGACCTCGACCGGCCAAGACAAGACCCCCGGAAGCCGATGCACGCGCCGCGCCTGATGGCGCGGCTGCGGCACAGGCGGCGGCCCGCGCCACGAAACCGATCGACACGCCGCGCCTGCTGGCGCGGCTGCGGCACAGGCGGCCTGCGGCCACGTGCCGCCGTCCTGGCCCTGGGAATCTTACGCATCCTGGAGGCTCCTGCGGGCCAGGACGTCTAGCCCGACCCAGGGCGGGCGCAAAGCGCGGCCGGGCCGCGCGAGGGCCGCTA
>DATKBQ010000324.1:0-6158 GCA_035546375.1 Planctomycetota bacterium
GGCTCGGGTTCGCCGCGAGCGCAGCCCGCGCCGACGGCGAGCGCGCCGCGCCCGTCGCCGCAGGTGTCGTCGGGCCCGGCGACGGCCACGCTGGCGCGGCACGCGGCTCCGCGCTTCGTCTCGACGGCGCCGGGGGTCAACCCCGCGCACGCCTCGAAGGGCTCCGCTCCGCCCTCGCCCTACGTCGGCGGCGGGCTCTCGGTGGACGAGATCCTCGGGATCATGGCCCACGCCGGGCAGGGCTGCCCGCTCGGGCCGTGCAAGGGCTGCCCGCACAGCAACGTGCAGACCGGGGCGTGCATGGCCTAGCGCTCGCGGCGCCAGGAAAACCGGCGCGGGGAGAGCCTTCGCGCAGCAACCAAGACAAGGGAAACGATGGACAGCATGATCGCTCTGGGCTTGATCGAGACCAAGGGCATGGTCGGCGCGGTGGAAGCCGCCGACGCCATGTGCAAGGCCGCCAAGGTGACTCTGCTCGGACGCGAGCAGGTCGGCAGCGGCCTGGTGACCGTGATGGTGCGCGGCGAGGTCGGCGCGGTGAAGGCCGCGGTCGAGGCCGGCGCCGCCGGGGCTCGCCGCGTCGGGGAGCTGATCTCGACGCACGTCATCCCGCGGCCGGCGCAGGACCTCAACCCCTTCATCCCGCCGGTCCCGCCCCCGGTCCCGGAGGGCAAGTAGGGCGCCGCCGCGCGCGCGAGCGCGCGGGGAGACGAGCTTCGCGCCATGCCCAGCACCACCCCGGCCCTCGAGCTGCGCGGCGCCGTCGTCATCGACCAGATGCAGCCGCAGTTCGCGGCCTGCATCGCGGCGCAGTCGGACGGCTACTTCCCCGTGGCCGGGGAGAGCGCGTTCTGGCTCGAGGCGCGGCCGGGGATCGTGATCAACCGCCTGATGGACGTCGCGCTCAAGCAGTGCCGGGTCACGCCCGGCGCGCTGGTCACCGAGCGCAGCTACGGGACGCTCGAGGTGCACGGGCCCGACCAAGGCCAGGTGCGCGAAGCCGGCCGGCTGATCCTGCGCGAGGCCGGCGTCGACTACGCCGACGGGCTCGCGCCGAACGTGATGACCGACGAGGTCATCCGCCAGGTGGACAGCCACCACGCGATGCTGATCAACCGCACCCGCAACGGGATGCTGCTCCTCGCGCGCGACACCCTGTACACGCTCGAGGTCAACCCGGCGATCTGGGTCTTGCTCGCTGCGAACGAGGCCGAGAAGGCGGCGCCGATCCGCATCGTCGGCCTGGGCGCCCACGGCGCGGTCGGGCGCCTGCGGCTGGCGGGCACCGACGCCGAGATCGAGGTGGCCGTGGCCGCCGTCCTGCGCGCCATGCGCTCGGTCCAGGGGCGCGCGAACCGGGGCGTCGACTGATGTTCCTCGGACGCGTGGTGGGGGAGGTGTGGGCTACGCGCAAGGCGCCCGACCTGGAGGGGCTGCGGCTGCTCGTGGTCGAGGCGCTCGACGAGCGGCGCGACCCCGGCGCGAAGAAGGTCACGCCCGTGGTCGCGGCGGATCCGCTCGGCGCCGACCTCGGCCAGCACGTCGTGGTCGCCTTCGGCAAGGCTGCGCGCGTCGCCTGCGGCGGCGACGGCGACCGCGCCTTCGAAGCGGCGATCGTCGCCCTGGTGGACGACTTTCATGCCCCCGAGGCGCCGGCCTCGTGGCGCGAGACGGTGCGGGGCTTCTGATGCTGGTCGGCAAGGTGGTCGGCCACGTGTGGGCGACGGTGAAGGACCCCTCGCTCGAGGGCCTGCGCTTCCTCGTGGTGCAGCCGTTCACGCTGTCGGGCGAGCCGACCGCCGAGACCGTGGTCGCCGTCGACCCGCTCGGCGCGGGGGTGGGCGAGCGCGTGCTGGTCGTGTTCGGCCGCGCCGCGCGCCACGCCATCGGACGCGGCCAGGACATCGGCTTCCAGGCGGCGGTGGCCGGGATCGTGGACCGCATGGCGCTCGCCGACGGGCGCGTGATCGGACCGACCGAGGGCGAGGATAGGTGAGCGAGGATCGATGAGGACCGGAGGAGCGCGATGAACCGCAACGACTACAACCCCGAGCTGCGCGAGGACGTCGAGCTCGAGCCGTGCATCGGCGTGCTCGAGCTGTGCTCGGTCGCGCGCGGCGTCGAGGTCGCCGACCTGGTGCTCAAGGAGGCGCGCGTGGAGATGCTCTTCGCCACGCCGGTGCAGCCCGGAAGGTACGTGATGCTCTTCACCGGAGCCGTCCAGGACGTGCGCTCGAGCGCGCGGCGCGGCGCCGAGCTCGCCGGGCAGGACCTGGTCGACGAGACGGTGATCCCGCAGATCCACGAGCAGGTCGTGCCGATCCTGCGCCGGCGCGGCGGGCGCATCAACGGCCAGCTCGACGCGATCGGCGTGGTGGAGACGACCACCGTGGCCTCGACGATCCTGGCGGCGGACATCGCGCTGAAGACGTCGTCGGTCGACCTGATCGACCTGCGCATCGCCAACGGGCTCGGGGGCAAGAGCTTCTTCACCTTGACCGGCGAGGTCAGCGACGTGCGCTCGGCGGTCGCCTCGGGCGCGCGCAGCGCCCAGGAGCGGGGACTCCTCGCCCGCGAGGTCGTGATCCCGCGGCCGCACCCCGACCTCGTGCACCATCTGTAGGGGCGCGAGGTGGCCACGCGCTTCCTGACCGCCGACGACGTGCGCCGCGCCGGCGCGGGCGAGATCGTGGTCGCCGAGGGCACGCTGGTCACGCCGCAGGCGCTCGAGGCGGCGCGCGAGCTCGGGATCGAGATCCGCGGCGGCGCCGGGCCGTACCGGGAGCCCGCGCCGGACCGCGGACCGGACGCGACCCGCGCGGCGCGCTCGCTGCCGCACCTGCCCGAGCCCAGCGAGGACCCGCTCGCCGGGACCGGCGTGGTCGTCACCGCCGTGGGGCGCAACCGCCGCGGGATCCTGGCCGAGATCACGACCACGCTCAACGCCAACGGCGCCGGCGTGCAGAACGTCAGCCAGCGGGTGGTCGAGGGCTACTTCCACCTGATCCTGGTGGTCGAGCTGGATCCGGGAGCGCCCTTCGAGGGCCTCAAGACGGCTCTCGAGTGCCTGGGCGGGCCCGACGACTACGCGGTGCGCGTGATGCACGAGCGCGTGTTCCGCTACATGCACAGGATCTGAGGACGCGCCTTGGGCTTCACCGACCAGGAGATCCTCGAGACGGTGCGGATGTTCGAGCTGGAGACGCTCGACATCCGCACGATCACGCTCGGGATCAGCCTGTACGACTGCGCCGACCCGGACCTCGAGCGCACCTGCGAGAAGGTCTACACCAAGGTCGTGCACCACGCGCGCGAGCTGGTCGCGGTGGCGCGCTCGATCACCGCGGACTTCGGGATCCCGATCGTCAACAAGCGCATCGCCGTCTCGCCGATCTCGATGGTCGCCGCGGCCTGTGGCGAAGAGGATCTGACGCCGCTGGCGCAGGCGCTCGACGCGGCCGCCGGCGAGGTCGGCGTCGACTTCATCGGCGGATTCAGCGCCTACCTCTACAAGGGCTTCACCCACGCCGACCGCGCGGTGCTCGAGTCGATCCCCTCGGCGCTCTCCTCGACCCGCAGCGTCTGCTCCTCGATCGCACTGGCGAGCACGCGCGCGGGGATCAACATGGACGCGGTGGTGCGCTTCGCGGAGATCGTGCTGGAGACTGCACGACGAACCTCGGCGGACGGGGGGCTCGGCTGCGCGAAGCTCGTCTGCTTCTGCAACGCGGTCGAGGACAATCCCTTCGTGGCCGGCGCCCACATCGGCGTCGGCGAGCCGGAGACCGTGCTCAACGTCGGCGTCTCCGGGCCTGGCGTCGTGCGCTCGGCCTTGCAGCGCCTCGGGCCGGAGGCCGACCTCCTCGCGGTGGCCGAGACCGTCAAGCGCACCGCCTTCAAGATCACCCGCATGGGCGAGCTGGTCGGGCGCGAGGCCGCGCGGCGGCTGGGGACCTCCTTCGGGATCGTCGACGTGAGCCTGGCGCCGACCCCGGCGGCCGGCGACTCGGTCTCGGACATCCTCGAGCTGATCGGCGCCGAGCGCACCGGCGCCCCGGGGACCACCGCCGCGCTCGCGCTCTTGACCGATGCGGTCAAGAAGGGCGGCGCGATGGCCTCCTCGAGCGTCGGCGGCCTCTCGGGCGCGTTCATTCCGGTGTCCGAGGACTCCGGGATGATCGCGGCCGTGCGCGACGGCGCGCTCTCGCTCGCCAAGCTCGAGGCGATGACCTCGGTGTGCTCGGTGGGCCTGGACATGATCGCCGTGCCGGGGGACACGCCGGCCTCGACGATCGCGGGGATCATCGCCGACGAGATGGCGGTCGGGATGGTCAACCAGAAGACGACGGCGGTGCGCATCATCCCCGTGCCCGGCAAGGGCCCGGGCGAGACCGTGGAGTGGGGCGGCCTGCTCGGCACCGCGATCGTCCAGGACCCGGGGCCCTTCGGCTGCCGGGTGCTCTTCGAGCGCGGGGGGCGGATCCCGGCGCCGCTCTCGGGACAGCGCAACTGAGGCTCAAGCCACCTCCCCCCGGCCGCCGAAGGAGCCGAGCGCGGTTCCCCCCGCGCCCATCCCCGGCTTGACCCCGCGCATCCTCCTCGTCGACGGCGCCCGCGAGGCGCTCTCCGCCTACGAGCGCGAGCTCGCGAGCGATTACCGCGTGGCGATCGCCCTCGACCGCGACGAGGCGCTCGAGCTGTGCGAGACGGCCGGCCCCTTCGCGGCCCTGGTCTGCGACTGCGCCATGCCGGATTCCTCCGCTGCCGAGCTCCTGGCGCGCGTCCACCAGAGCTCCCCCGAGACGGTCGGCATCCTGCTCGCCGGCTGCCTGGAGCTCGACCGCGCGCTGGCGGCCTTGAGGATGGCGAAGCCCTTCGCCGTCCTCGAGAAGCCTTGCCCCGCCGCGGATCTGCGCGAGGTGATCGGGGCCGCGCTGGTCGAGCATGGCGAGCGCGTGGCCATGAAGAAGCTGCGCCACGAGCTCTCCTTCTCGAGCCAGGTGCTCGCGCGCTTCAACGACCGCCTCGACGAGCGCGTCCTAGACCAGGCGCGCGCGCTGGCGCGCCTGCACCGCTTCACGGGCGAGCTCAACTCCTGCGACTCGCTGCAGGAGATCTGCACCCTGGCCGCGGCCGCCGCGCGCGAGGAGTGCGGCGGGCGCAGCGCGCTGGTGGAGCTGTGGAGCTCCGCGCAGCCGAGCCCGCGCCGCGAGCGCTGCCGCAGCGCCGCCGGCGGCCCGTTCTCGGCGCGGCGCCACGTCCAGCCGATCGAGACGCAGGAGGGTCAGATCGGCTCGCTCGTCGTCGACGCCGAGGACGAGCGCGGGCGGCCGCTCTCGCGCGGCGAGCGCTCCCTGCTCGGCTCGATCGCTTCCTCGACCGCGGTCGCGGCCTTCAACCAGATCCGCCGCCGCGAGCGCGACGCGGCCCAGCAGGCGACGATCCTGGCGCTGGCGCGGCTGGCCGAGAAGCGCGACAACGAGACCGGCAAGCACCTCGAGCGCGTCAGCCGCTTCTGCGAGCTGATCGCCGAGGGCATGCGCGAGGACGGATGGCACCAGGACCTGCTCGGGCCGAGCTTCGTGCGCGACCTGGTGCGCTCCGCGCCGCTGCACGACATCGGCAAGGTCGGCATCCCCGACGCGATCCTGCTCAAGCCCGGCAAGCTGACCCAGGACGAGTGGCGCGTGATGAAGACGCACACCGAGCTCGGCGCCGAGACCCTGCGCAGCGTCATCGCCCAGAACCCGGGCCAGAGCTTCCTCGAGATGAGCCTCGACATCGCTTGGTGCCACCACGAGAAGTGGGACGGCAGCGGCTACCCCCGCGGCCTCTCGGGCGAGGCGATCCCGCTCTCCGCGCGCATCCTGGCGCTGGCCGACGTGTACGACGCGCTGACCAGCCTGCGGCCCTACAAGGAGCCCTGGTCGCACGCGGACTCGCTGGCCTGGATCCTCACCGGATCGGGGACGCATTTCGATCCGCGCGTCGTGCAGTCCTTCGCGCGCCGCGAGCAGCGTGCCCACGCGATCCGCGAGCAGCTTGCCGACACGCCCGAGGACCTGGCAGGCCTCTTCCGCGGCCGCTTGGCGCTCGCCGGCTGACGCGACGCGCAGTCAGGGCAACTGGGCAACTTCTGAGTCGTAGTCAAAGTTATA
>DATKBQ010000325.1:0-4257 GCA_035546375.1 Planctomycetota bacterium
GGCTCGATCCGCCGCAGGTCGTCTCGGCCAGGGGACATGCCATGTTCAAGATCGACTTCAAGGACGACTTCCACGGCGGGCTGTTCGCCCCAGGGACGAGCTGCAATTTCCAGTTCGTCTACCGAGACGGCAGGCTCGACAACCTCTCCGACGGCCTGCACGTCCAGTTCGTCCGCTGAGCGGACGAGGCGGACGCCGGCCAGCGTCACCCAAGTCGCCGCCGCGCGGTGGACCCGCGCGGCGGCCGCGCCGCGACTCGAGCGCAAAGGAACGGGCCGCTGCGGGCGTCGCTCAGGGCCCGAGCGCGATCTCCAGCGGCTGTTCGCCGAGGGCGATGGGCTCCGGCGTGCGCTGGCCGATGGTATCGCTCCAGAGAAGCGTGTAGCTGCCCGGAGGAAGCTTGAGGACGGCGCTCTGCCCCGGCTGCAGCGAGCCCGCGCGCAGCGGGATTCCTTGCGCGCCGGACACCGTGAAGCGCAGGAGCGCGCGGCCTGCGGAGCGGAGCACGAGCTTGCTCGTCGCGCGCAACGGGAGGAAGATCTCCGGCTGGGATGCCTCGCGCCCATCGACGAGGAGGCCATCGGAACCCCAAGCCGCGTAGGGTCCGTCGCCCTCGACGCGCAGGGCGTAGAGCCCCTCGGGCACGCCGGAGACCTGGAAAATCCCCGCCGGCGAGCACTCGACGCGGCCCGCGGGCTGCCACTCGCCGCTGTCCTCGAGCCAGCGCAGGCAAGCCACCGGCACCGGCCGGCCCGCGCCCGAGGGGTCGGCCGCTCGCCCTCTGATCGCGATCGCCCGCTGAAGCTCGATGATCCCGAGGTCGCACACCCGATCGGGCTCGATCCGAGCCTCGAATGTGCGCGGGAAGTGCCCGGGCGCGGAGACGGCGACCTGGAAGGTTCCGGGCAGGACCGCGCCGACCTGGCCCGGCCAGGGATCCACGCTCCGGATCGAGCGGGCCGCGTTCCCCGCAGGTCGCAGCTCGACGCGGACCTGGGCAAGGCTCTCCCGGCTGGCGCTCGCCACCGCGTGCAACCGCAGCGAGCCGAGCACGCGCAGGACGCTCGCGAGCGAGCAGGTGAAGTCGATCTCCTCGGGGAAGGACGTGAGCTCCACGGTGCTCAGCGCCACCTCGCCGTAGAGCAGATGGACGTAGACCGGCAGCCGGCGCTGGAGCCGCATCCAACCGATCCATTCCGAGGATGCGCCGGCACCCCGGTGCGGCTCGGGCTCGAAGGTGCCGAGCGTCGCCCACGTTGACGAAGAGGGCTCGCGCACGTTTCGGTGTGAGGGGCGCTCGGTGGCGACGGCGACGAGGCGCGAGGCGTCCAGCTTGGCGTGCGCCAGCGCGGAGCGGAGCGGCTCGCCATTCGGCGTGAAGGCGCGGATCCGCGGCCGCGGCTCGCGGATCAGCTCCACGTCCACCCGCAGGAGCTGCGGCTCGCTCCCGAGATCCAGCTCGCGCACCTCGGGAAAGAACCCTGGCTGGCTCCAGGTCGCGCGCCAGCGCCCCGGCGCGAGGCCGCTGACGGCGTAGCTTCCGCCGAACGGGATCGAGAGCTCAGCGGCGCCGGCGCGTTGGAGGACGAGCCTGCCACCGTGCAAAGGCTCGCCCGTCGGTGCGCGCACCGCGCCGAAGAGCAGGATGCCGACCGGATCGCCGGAGTAGGCCTTCGCCGGGCTGCGAGATCCCTGGGCGGGGGCAGCGGACCGCACCGGCGCAAGCGCGAGCGGTACGGCTCGCTCGGCGTCCGACGTCGAACCGTCGGCCCCGGCGAGGACGGGGAGCGCCGCCGTCGGGCGCGAGCCGTCCCGCAGCACCGCCCAGGACGCCGCAAGCGCCAAGCAGAGGGCCAGTGCCAGAGCGGCGAGCGCGAGCTCGCGGCTCGAGGGTCCCGTGGCGGGCATGGAGGGGCTCCGCGGACGAGCCTACCAAGACGCCACCGCCGCGCTCCGGCGAGAAAGTAGAACTTTGACTACGACTCGAAAGTTGCCCAAATCAGTACTTGCGGTTCGGCAGCTCGGCGGCGGCTTGGTCGGCGGTGAAGAGGCGGTCCTCCACGATGACGCGCTTCTCGACCGGCTCGCCGCGCAGGATCCGCTCGATCGCGTCGAAGGCGAGCGGGCCGAGCAGCGGGTTGCACTCGACGGTCGCGTTCAGCTTGCCGGCCGCCATGGCCTCGAAGGCGTCGCGGATGCCGTCGATGGAGACCACCAGCACGTCTTTCCCCGGCCGCATCCCGGCCTCCTCGAGGGCCTGGATCGCGCCCAGGGCCATGTCGTCGTTGTGGGCGTAGACGGCCTGGATCCCTTTGCCCTCGGCCTTGATGAAGGCCTCCATGACCTCCTTGCCGCGCGAGCGCGTGAACTCGGCGCTCTGGCTGCGCAGCACGCTCATCCCCTGGTGCTGGGCGAGCACCTCCAGGAAGCCGTTGCGGCGCTCGATCGCCGGGTCGGAGCCGACCGAGCCCTGCAGCTCGACCACGTTGCACGTCCCGCCGGTCGCCTCCACCAGCCAGCGCGCGGCCATCCGCCCCTCCTCGACGAAGTCCGAGGCGATCAGCGTCGCGTACAGACCCTCGTCCGAGACGGCGACGCCGCGGTCGACCAGGACGAGCGGGATTCCGGCCTCCTTCACCTCGCGCAGCACCGGCTCCCAGCCGTTCTTCTCCATCGGCGCGAGCAGGATCACGTCGACCCCTTGGGCGATGAAGCCGCGCAGCGCCTTGATCTGGTTCTCCTGGCGCTGCTGCGCGTCGGCGATGCGCAAGTGGATCCCGCGACGCTCGGCCTCCTCGCGCATCGAGCGCGTCTCCGCCGTGCGCCAGTTGCTCTCGCCGCCGATCTGCGCGAAGCCGACCACGGGGCCGGTGGCGGCGCGGTGGCATGCGGCGAGCCCGGCAGCTGCGACCAGGGTGAGGCGTGTGACCGAAGCCGAAAAACGCATCATTCCTCCCGCAGGCGCTTGAGGCGCACGAAGTTCGTGACGAAGCGGAACGCCGAGAGGTCGTCGACCCGTGCCGCGGCCTTCAGCGCCGAGCCCCACCACGGCTCGTTGCGCAGGCGGCGCCAGTCGGCGTAGGCGAGCCCCATGTGGTCGATGGCGAAGGCCTGGCGGTCCTCGGCGGTCTTGAGCCCCGGCGCGACCTCGAGGCCCTGCAGGTCGAAGTGGTTGACCGAGTCGAGGATCAAGCCGTGCCCCGCGCGGAAGGTCGCGGCCAGGTCGCCGGCGCCCCAGCGCGCCAAGCATTGCGGGCTGTCGATCAGGACCTCGCAGCGCTCGGGGTCGAGGACCTCGATCAGGTGCGCGCCCTCCAGGTGGTACACCGCTCGCCTCCCACCCTCGAAGACCCCCTCGAGGTAGGGGCTCGACGGCGCGCACGGCTCGGCCTCGACGTCGTCGACGACCTCCGAGCCGGTCTCGAAGCGGCGCACGACGCCGGGGTAGACCTTCTCGATCGTCTCGTGCAAGGACCAGCACGAGCCGAAGAGGTACCCGCCGGCGAGCACGAACCAGCGCAAGCGCTCGGCGTCGGCGGGCTCGATCTCGCCCGTGCAGTTGGAGACGAACACCGCGGAGGGGTGCAGACCGTCCTTGGCCACGCGCGCGGCCGCCGTCAGGCGGTGGTCGATCTCCAGCTTCTCGAGCAGCTCCTGGATGTGGTCGCCGCGGCTCTCCAGCACGACCACGTCGAGGTCCTGGTAGATCTCCGCCTCGGTCATCGTCGCGTAGCCGTACTTCTCGCGCCGGCTGCGCACCTCGGCGGGGCTCGGGAAGCGCACGCGCGAGCCGTGCTCGGCCCACCAGGCCTCCCAAGCCGCGCGCTTGGGCGCCACGTCGGCCTTCGTCGCGGCCGCGAGGTAGCGCTGGGCGGTGGCGGCGACCGCCGGCTCGGGGTCCTCGACCGCCGCCATCAGGGCCGGGACAACCGCCGCATCGTGCAGCCGAGTCAGGCCCATCACGGCTCCGCCTCGGCGGCGCCAGTCGGCGTCCTTCGCGAGCGCGCTCAGCGCCTCGAGCGCGCCCTGCGCGCGGGTCTTGCCGAGCGAGACCGCCGCGCACACCGAGACCTCCCACGCGCCGTCACCCAGCGCCCGCACGAGCGGCTCCACGGCGGCGGCTTGACCCTCGACGCCGAGCGCCACCGCGGCCTCCTCGCGCACGGTGGCGTCCGCGTCGCGCTCGAGCAGCGCCACGGCCGCCTCGAGGGCCGCCGGAGCCGCTTCGCTCGTCGCGGCGAGCGAGCGCAGCGCGAT
>DATKBQ010000326.1:0-2259 GCA_035546375.1 Planctomycetota bacterium
GACCTTGGTGGCGAGCACCGGCCGCCGCCCCCGCTCGCGCATCCACTCGCCGATCCAGCGCTCGCTCCGGCCGCCCCCGTACGAGGCCGCGGTGTCGAAGAGCCGGATCCCGGCCTCCCACGCGGCGTCCATGAGGGCGAAGGCCTCCTCACGGCTCTCCCCCTGCCCGAAGAGCTCGGGCGCGGAGCCGATCCCGCCGAAGTTCCCGCACCCGAGCGCGAGCGGGGTCACCGGTATGCCGCTACCACCGAGCTCCCGGGCCTCCACGGCAGCGACTCTAGACCCACCAGCTCGAAGGCGCGCGCGGCCGGGGTGGCCGACCGGCCCCGCAGGCCAGGTCCGGGGTCTGACCCCGGACCTGGCGCATGCGGACAGCAGCCGTGGGGCTGGCCCAGTCGGACGCGCGGGATCGCAGCAGCCGAAGGCTGCGCATCCCGCGCGTTACGAGGCGTCGGCAGCGACGTGGGAGCCGTGCCCCGGAGCGCCCGCGGCAAAGCCGCGCGCGCGTAGGGGCGAGAAGTCAAGGCGCTGTACAACGAGCAAATGCCGGGCCAGCCTGCGGGGGACCGCGCTCCCCCGCAGGCCAAGAAGCAGCAGGAGACGCCGAGCCGCAAAGGGAGGGGGCCCGCGGGGGAACCGCCAGGTTCCCCCACGCCTCCAGTGGGGGCGGGAGGATTCGAACCTCCGTAGGCTGAGCCGACGGGTTTACAGCCCGTTCCCTTTGGCCGCTCGGGCACACCCCCGGGGAGAAGGCATTGTAGCCGCCGCGGGGCGGAGGTCGGGCCTGCGCGAGGCCGCTACAATCGAGGTTCCTGCCCTCTTAGCTCAGTTGGTAGAGCACCTCCATGGTAAGGAGGGGGTCGGCGGTTCGAGTCCGCCAGAGGGCTTCGCGAAAATGGCTGCACACGGGCCGCTTTCGTTTGCTGCTTGGACTACGGATCGGACGCTCGACGTCCACCAAACGTCCACCGGGCGCCGCAGTGATCAGCCACTAGCGCTCTGCGCCCCGTTTCTAATTGCCTTCCGGCCCTCCGTCGTGGCGTCCACCCAACGTCCACGCGGCGGCTGCGGGTTCGGTAGCCGCAAGCGAGTCGAGAAGCGCGGCCGCGTGCTCGCGCCCATCGCGGGCGAGGTGGCCGTAGTGGCGGTCGATCATCGTCAGGCTTGCGCCCATGAAGCGGGAGAGGTCGAAGGTGGAGACGCCAGCCCGCAGCGCGAAGGTCGCGAACGTGTGGCGCAGGTCGTACGGTCGCCGCAGCGGCTCGATCTCGGCCGCCCGCTGGGCGGCCTTCCAGTCGCGGGCGCGGAAGTTGTGCAGGTCGAGGTAGCCGCCGCGCGGCGCCGGAAACAGCAGCGGCGTCTCCGGTCGCGCTGGCAAGCGTTCGAGCGCCTCCAGCGCGATCGCTTGCAGCGGCACGGCGCGCATGCTCCGCCGCGTCTTCGTGTTCTTTAGCCGCCCATGCGCGAATGCCCTGCGCACGTAGACGACCCTCGCATCGCGGTCGACGTCGCGCCGCTCGAGCGCGATCCATTCGCCGGGCCGCAAGCCGGTGGCCGCGGCGAAGACCGTCATCGGCCCGTAGACGGGGCCGAGGTGCTCGGCGACCGCGTTGATCTCGGCCCAGGACTCGAACGGGCGCTTCTCCTCGTGTTGGCGGCGCGGATTGTCGACACCGGCCTTGGCCGGATTCGAGTCGATGATCTTCCAGGCCATCGCGCGGTTCAGCACCTGACGCAGCGCCTGGGTCGCCTCGAAACGGTGCCCCTCGGGCAGCGTCGTCCGCCAAGCGCCGATCTCATCCGACCGCAGCTCCACGACGCGGCGGTCCCCGAGCGCAGATGTCGCCTTGGCCAGCAGCCAGCGCAGCTTCGCGATCGTGCGCGGCTCCGCCACATGCTGTGCGAGGTATTCCTCGGCCAGTTCGCTCAACGTCATCTGCGCTAGCCGCCCGTTGCGGCGATGCAGCCGCTCGAGGGCGACCTGCAACGCCTGCAGCGCCTCGCCCTGACTCGCGAACCCGCCCACCTGCGGCCTTGAGGAGCTCCAGCGCCTGGCGTGGGATCGGGCGCTCCACCGATGACCCTCCTTTTGGCAGAGAGGGGCTCAGAGCGCCGGGCGTCATCGAATCGCGTCCGCTTCGTGGTCCTGGCCGCGATCCTCGACCCTCTCGCGGGCGTCTCCCGCTCACGAGACGCGCTGCACTGCGAACTCGAAGAGCAGGTCGTCGACCTGCTGCGCGAGAGGCGCGCCGAGTCCTA
>DATKBQ010000327.1:0-8567 GCA_035546375.1 Planctomycetota bacterium
AGCCGCGAGCGGTCCTCGAAGTCGGCGATCTTCAGCCGCCCGACGCGCCGCTCGCCCTGCCAGATCTGCCCCTCGGGGTCGACCGTGGGCTCGACCGCCTGCGGATCGATCGCGCCGCGCCCGCCTTCCCAGGCGACGGGATAGCCTTCGAAGGAGACGAGCACACCCGCGCCGTCGATGTGGAACTGGCCGTTCCGGGTGTAGGCCTCGCCCAAAGGCGTCTCGACCGCGAAGAAGCCGCGGCCCGCGAGCGCCAGGTCGTAGGTGCCGCCGGTCGGGCGGAGGACGCCTTGGGAGAAGTCGAGCGTCGTGCGCGTCGCGACTTGGCGCTGGACGCGGCCTTGCAGGACGGCGTCGAAGCTCTCGGTGGCGCTGCCCATGCGCTTGTAGCCGGTCGCGCTCAGGTTCGCGAGGTTCGCGGTGATGGCGTCCATGCGCCGCTCGGCCGCGTTCATCGCCGCCACGCCGCTGTAGAGCCCGCGGTTCACGCGGGATGGGAAGCAATGGGGGTGCCAAGCGGGCTGTAAGCAGGTGTGGGCCCGTCGAGCGGTACGGGCGGAGACTCCTTTGCCGGAAGAATCGCGCCGGGGTGGAAAGAAGTTCCGAAAGGGGATCGAGGTTGGGATTTGGCGGGGAGCGCTTCAGGCGGCCAGTGTTTGCGGTGCGAACCGTCGAGGCGCAAGCCTACAGAGGCGCGCTCCGCGCGCTTCGGCGGCCGAGTACGGCCGCCGGATTCCGCGTCCGGTTCGGCCGCAGACGGCCGAACCTACCGCGGAATTCAGGTGGCAGAGCTTCGCGCCCGAATGGCATTGACCAGCGACTTGCAGAGCAGGTCGCCCGGCGTCTGGCAAGCGCTTCGAGGATCGACCTGTGCGTTTTCAACAATTCGGCGTAAGAACGCCGGTCGATGCGCGCGAGAGTGCCTTCGTCCCGAACTTGATACGGCGTCTGTAGTGACGTACCAAGGTCATTGCGGTTCGACGAAGGAGCTCACCCAGCAGGCGACGTCTCCGTCATTCACGATCCATCCTGCCATTCGGGCGCGAAGCTCTTCAACCTGAATCCCGGGCGCGATAAGCGGCCGTCTTCGGCCGCTTGAGCGCACGGGATCTCGCGGCCGTACTCGGCCGCGAAAGCGCGCGAAGCGCGCCTTTGTAGGCTTGCTCCCTCCAGCCATCGCGCGGCTCTACTTTCAGCCGGCGCGCTCCAGCCGAGCCACCAAGGAAGCGATCCCACGGACACCCGTCCGCGGGATCGCTGCAGGTCTCTCGGCCTGCTAGGCCCGGCCCCAGCCGGTCGCTGGAATCGGAGGGGGCGCGGGCCTCGGTCTAGGGTCAGCGCAAGAGGTTCACCAGCTCCGCAAGCACCTCGTCGGTGGTCGTGATCACCCGCGCGTTCGCCTGGAAGCCGCGCTGGGCCTCGATCAGGCGCACGAACTCCTCGGCCACCTCGACGTTCGAGCCCTCGAGCGCGCCGCCGAGCACTTGGCCGGCCCTGCCTTGGGAGCCCTTGCTGACGGTGCGGATGCCGCTGTTGGGCGTCTCCGCCCACAGGTTGTCGCCGACCTCGCGCAGGCCGTTGTCGTTCACGAACGTCGCGATGCCGATCTCGCCCAGGCTGCGGATCTGGCCGTTCGTGTAGAAGCCCTGGATGTCGCCCGTGCCGCTGACGGAGATGTTCGACAGCTCGCCCACTCCGTAGCCGTCCTGGAAGTCGGCGAACACGCTGGACGTCCCGCCGAACTGGGTGACGCCGTCGAACAGACCCGGCGTGCCGAAGCTGAGGGCGATCGCCTGCGGGCTCTGGTTGGCGAACTGGACCGAGAAGCTGCTGGAGGCCGGCAGGGCCGCGATCGAGCCGTTCTGGTTGAAGCGCAGCCCCGTCACCAAGCCCGACACGGTCCCGTCGGGCGCCGACGCCGAGACGTTCCACGAGCCGTCGTTCTGGCGCTCGTACTGGAAGGTCACCGTGTGCGAGCTGCCGGCCTGGTCGAAGACCTCGATCGAGGTCGCGACCGTATCGGGGCCCGTGCCCACGGTGGAGACGATGAAGGCGTGCTGCGGCCAGTCCGTGTTGCCCGTCCCGCTCTGGTTGCTGATCGTGACGGAGAGGCTCGTCGGCCCCGTCTGGCCGGCGGTCAGCGCGATCTGGCTCGTCGCCGGATCGAAGCTCGCGGTGGCGTTGGCGAAGGCCCCGTCGATGAAGGTCACCAGGTCGCCCAGGGTGGTGCCGTCGTTCCCCGCCCCATAGACGAAGGAGGCGAGCACCGGCGTGCCGTCCTGGTCGATGCCGCTGACCTCGATCACATCGCCGGCCGTGTAATCGACGAGGTTGGTCGGCAGGTCGTTGAGCAGGGTCGCGGTCGTCGCCGGCGACTGGGAGCCCTTGACCAGGCTGTTGACCGAGAATCCGAGCGCCGACGCCAGGTCCTGTCCCGAGGCCCCCGGGGTCACCTTCAGGCTGGTCGAGGCGCCCGTCTTCGTGGTCACCAGGTCGATGCCCGAGCCGTTGTCCGATGCCATCAGCCCGCTGTTCGGCAGCGCATTGATGATGTTGATGATGTCGGCGCGCGTGTACGGAGCGGCCTGGCCCGGGACCGAGACCTTCTGCGGCGCTCCGCCGTCGACGATCAGCTCCATCGTCCAGGTCTCCCCGACCGGGATGGCCAGCGTGCCGGGGTCGCTGCCGGAGAGCATGGCCGGCGTGCCGTCCATGAAGCTGGACGAGCTGGTCAAGACCTGGGCCAGCGGCCCCGTGATCGTCGCCGGCAGGTTGCCCGCGAACGAGATCTGCGATGTGGCGTTGGGCGGGAAGAGCGAGGTCGTGTCCAGGTTGATCGGCTGGCCGTTGAGCCCGATCGCCCGGAAGCCCGTGCGCTGGTCGACCAGTCGGCTGGTCGCGTCCAGCCCGAACGTGCCGACGCGCGTGTAGAAGGTGTTGAACCCGTCGGTGACGATGAAATGGCCGCGGCCGTTCAGCGCCAGGTCGAAGGTGCGGCCGGTGTTCGTGAGCGCGCCCTGGTCGAAGTTCCGGCCGATGTCGGCCAGCTTGACGCCCAAGCCGAGCTGCATCGGGTTGCGGCCGCCCAACGATCCCGAGGGCAGCGACGCGAACCTCAGGGTCTGGCTGAACTGGTCGGAGAAGACGGCGCGCGAGGACTTGAAGCCCGGCGTGCTGGCGTTGGCCAGGTTGTTGCCGATCACGGCGATCCAGCTCTCGTGGGCCTGCAGGCCGGAGAGCGCCGAGAAGAGTGAGCTGGTCATCTTGGATGGTTCCTCGGGCTAGCTGCCCTGGGCTTGGCCGGACGCCGCTCCGCCCTCGCCGGCCGGATCCGGCGGGATGGGACCGATCTCGGTCACGCTCGAGAGCGGGACGTCCTTGCCGCCGATCGAGAGGACCGCCAAGCCGTCGTTGAGCTTGACCGCCTCGACCGCGCCCCACAGCTTCGTGCCGCTCTCGTCGATGTACTGCACCGTCTTGCCGATGAGCGCGCTCGACTGGGTGAGCTGCGACATCAGCGCGTTCGACTGCTGCAGGACCGCCAGACCGACGATGTTGTCGTTCAGGTCCTGCATCTCCTCCAGCGAGGAGAACTGCGCGAGCTGGGCCAGCATCTCCTCGTTCTTCGAGGGCTCGAGCGGGTTCTGGTTCTTGAGCTGGGTGACGAGCAGCTTCATGAAGCTGTCCTTGCCCAGCTTGGAGGGCTGCTCGGTGCTGCTGCCGTAGATCGGCTCGCTGGCGAGGGTTCCGGTGATTTCCACGTTCGACGCTCCGGTTCAGGCGTAGGTGTCGACGCCCAAGCTGGCTGCGAGGGCGCGGGTGAGCTGCGGCGGCGCGAGGGCTGCGCGCGGATTCGGCTCGGGCGGCTGCGCCGGCCCTCGAGAGCCGGCCTGCGCGCGGTCCTCGCGGGCCGTGTGCGCGTGCGGTCGGTCCTGGAAGCCGAGCGAGAGCTCGAACTCGCCGCTTTCGATCCCTTGGCGCGCCAGGGCGGCCTTCAGCTCGGGGACGTGGCGCTCGAGCGCCGACAGGGTGGCCGGCTTCTCGGCTTGCAGCTCGGCGCTGACCCGCCCGCGCCGGAGCGCGATCCGGATCGAGATGCGGCCGAGCGAGGCGGGCTCGAGCTGGATCGTCGCGTGACCGGACCGCGGCGCGAGGTGAAGCCGCACTTGGCGCAGGACGTCGCTCGCACGCTCGTCGGAGAGTGTGCGCTCGGTCGCGGCCTGGGCCTCGGGCGGCGCCGTCTCGGGTGCGGCGATCCCGGGCGGCTGCGGCACCGCTCGAGCGGCGGCCGCGGGCTCGCGGGCGGTCCCGAGGACATCGGCGAGCGCAGGGGTCCTGCCCCGCAGCTCGGAGCTGGCGCTCGCGCCGTTTCGCGCCGCACTCTCCTCGGACGCGGCCGCGACCTCCGCGGGCTCGCCCTCGCCCCGAGCGAGCGGTCCGCCCATTCGGGGGCGCGCAAGATCCGCGGCCGGAGCGACTCCAAGCGGCTCGCCCTCGCTAGCCGGAGGGAGGGCGACGGGGGCCGAGCCAGCGCCAGCGATCGGCGCCGCGTCGGAGCCAACGGCCGCGGCGGACGGGTGAGATGCCGGCGCGGCCGGACCTGTGTCCTGGACAGTGTCGGCCGGCGCCGGCCCGACCGGGGTGGCCGCGGCCGGGGGACCGGGAGCTTTCTGCCCCTTCGGCGCGACCGAAGCGGTCTTGGGGGGCGCGACCGAAGCGGTCTTCGGGGGCGCGACCGGAACGGTCTCCGGAGCGTCCTTGGGCGCTTTCTTCGTCTCGGGGTCCGCCGGCTCGCCGACCTCTTCCTGCTTGGGCTGCCCCGACTCGATCGGCGATTCGGCGGCCTCGCGCGCCTCCGCACCGGGCCCCTCGGGCGCACGGGGCTCCTCGGGCCGGCGCCTCGGCTCCTCGTTCTCGGGGGGAGCTTCCCTGGGGCGCGAGCGCGCCTCGTCGGCCGAGCGAGCGCGCGCGCGCTCCACGTCGCGGTCGAAGTCGCGATCGAGATCACGCGTGCGGACCGAGCCGGAGCGTTCCTCGGCCCGCGCCCCAGCCGCGCCGCCAAGCGCGCGCTCGCTGCGCCGGGTGTCCGGAGGCAAGGTAGACCGCCCCGTGCCGGGCGGCCTACCCCTTGCTTCCAAGGAACGGAGACCGATGAGGTTCTCCATCGCTGCCCGCCGCTGGAGCACGGCCGGTGCCAGGTGCGCCGCTGGGGTCGCAAATCCTTGCGAATGCGAAGGTTGCGGCGGCAAGGCGAACTTCGAGCCAATTCGGGGGTAGCGCCGTTCTTTCCGCGTGCCATGGAAGCGTCAGCCCGCGTCGCGAAATTCCTTCCTGCTCGCGGGCGGCGAGGACGCGCCGCTCATTCGGTCCGACCGGCCGGTCGCGTCCGGATGCGAGGCGACCGCTCGAGCGAGGGCTCTGCTATCCTGTAATGTCCGTCTCGCTCCATCCTCGGGCAGCCGAGCCCTTCCGGGACCAGCGGGGGATCCCCAAGGCGCGCACCGCCACGCGGTTCGCTCGGGCCTTGGCGTGGGAGTTCCCGTAGGCCGTCCCGACAGGGCGCTGCTCCCTTCGCATCTCGACTCAACCCCAACGACTTTGATGGGCCCCATGCGTCTCCACTCACTCCTGCTGCCCCTCGCCGCCCTCACCTTCGCCGGCTCCGCCGCCGCCCAGCATGCCCCCCCGCATGCCCAGGTGAGCTGCATCGCCGCCAACCCGAACAAGCCGTCGGAGCTGTGGACGTGCAATCGGGACAACGACTCGGTATCCGTGGTCGACGCCGCGGCTGGGGCCGCGCTGGCCCAGATCCCGGTGGGCGTCCGGCCGCGCTCGCTCGCCTTCAGCGCCGACGGCTCGCGGGTCTTCGTCGCCAACCAGCGCGGCAACGTGCCGACCCACGTCAACTTCCTGTCGCCGTTCACCGGCGCCGAGGTTCGCGGCTCGGTCACGGTCATCGACGTCGCCACGCGGACTGTGGTCAACACGCTGACCCAGGTCGGGGTCGAGCCTTACGGCATCGCCGTCGCGCCGAACGGCAAGTACTTCGCGGTGAGCGGGTTCCGCTCGGGGACGCTGAAGCTGTTCGACGCGCAGACCTACGCTCCCCTGGCCGAGCTGCAGTACCTCTCGAACCTGAACTTCATCCCCGCCCCGCACACGATCGCCGACGTCGACTCCAACCGCGACGGCGTCGCCGACCTGGGGGATCCGCGCGGCTTCGTGATCCGCGCCGACAGCGCGCGCATCTACGTGACCCACCACCGCTCGCCGTTCGTCTCCGTGGTCGACGTGACGCTGGGCGCGAACGGCCTGCCGAGCTCGCTCCAAGTAGCCGCCAAGATCGACACGAACACCTACCCGTTCGACCCGTTCTACAACCCCGTACCGGTGCAGGTCCTGAAGAGCCAGGGGCTGCCGCGGTTCCTGGAGGACATTGCGCTCTCGCCGGACGGCTCGCTCGCGCTCGTGCCCCACGTCCTGCACAACATCAACCACGACGTGAACTTCGACTTCGGCCCGACCTTCCCGGGCGCCTTCGCCAACCGCGTCTATCCGGCGCTGACTGCGATCGACGCCCAGGCGAACAGCTTCGCGGCGGCCGGCGACCAGTCGCGGCGGCTGCACAGCGAGCTGAGCGATCCGCTCGCTCCGGCGGAGTACGTGCCCTTCGGCAAGCCGACCTCCAGCGGTCTCGGCCTGGCGGTGCTCGGCGGCGAAGGCCAGCCGGTGCTGGGCGGGGCGATGACGCTCGTGATCGACGGCCTGGAGCCGGGGCAGAGCGCCCAGATCTGGATCGGGCGCGAGACCCTGAAGCAGACGACCTCCGGGGTCCAGCTCTGCACGCCGCGGTTCGTCTATCCCGTGCCGCCGAGCGGCAAGGTGACGATCCCGATCCCGGCCCTGGCGAAGCTCGAGGGCGTCGAAGTGTGTGCGCAGGCCTTGTTCTTCAGCCACCTGGGCGTGCCGGAGAGCTTCTCAAACGGCGTGCGGGTGGTGCTCGGCGCGCAGGGCCTGGAACAGAACAAGATGGGGCACCGAGCGGGACATCCCTCGCGCGTCGCGTTCAACGCCGCGGGCGACCGGGCGCTGATGCTCAACCGGGGCTCGGAGGACCTGTTCCTCTACGAGGTGAACGGCAACGACTTCGTGCTACGCAGCGTCTTCCCGCCGCGCCACGGGTTCGTCGAGCGCAAGCCGCTCGACAAGAAGACTCCGATGGGCGATCTGCCGCTCGGCATGACCGTGGTGCCTGATTCGAGCACGATCAACGACGATGCCCTGGTGTACATCTCCAACGAGCTGACCCGCACGGTTTCCGTGCTGCGGGTCGACTTCAAGACCGGCACGATCCTGCCGGCGAAGCCGCAGATCCCGACCCTGCTCCAACCGGACGCCCTGAGCGTCTCGCAGCGCCAGGGAGACGAGCTCTTCGAGGACGCTTCGCGCGCGCAGACCACCGGCGCGGCGCACACCGTCGGCGAGTTCAACAACTCCTGCGGCTCGTGCCACTTCGAGGGCGGTGACGACGCGAACGTCTGGCAGCGCCCGAACGGGCCGCGCAGCACCATGCCCTCGTTCCAGGGCACGCTGATGACGGGGCTCGTCCTGTGGAAGGGCGTGCGGCTCAACCTCGGCGAGACCGGGCCGATGTTCCACGGCGAGAACGGCGGCACGGGCCTGTTCTCGAACGAGGAGCAGCAGGCGTTGGTCGACTTCCACGAGGCGCTGCCGGTCCCGCTGAACCCCAACTGGGACCCGGCGACGGGCCAGCTGCGGCCGCTGGCGAAGCTCGGCAAGGACCTGTTCTTCGGGACGAACGACACCGGCCTCAACCCGACCTTGCGCCACGGGGGATGCTCGGAGTGCCACCCCGCCGCCGACAAGCTCACCGGCGACCAGCGCGGCTTCACAGCCGACTTCGTCGATCCGATCCTGAGCGTCGGCGAGAACCTGGCGCGCTACGACCCGAACTGCATCTCCCTGCAGTCGAACATCGTCGCCATCAACATCCGCGACGTGAATAGCGGCGTGAACATCGACTTCGACGGCGACGGGCAGCCGGACCCCGACCGCAACCTGGATGGCTACATCGACATCGAGACGTACGCGCCGATGAACACCGACAAGGACGACGACTTCCAGCGCGACGACCCGAACAGCTATCTGTGTCCGCTCGACCCGATGGACCCCCAGAGCCCGCTCAAGACCTTCGCGCGCGGGATGCGGGAGTTCTCGATCCCGACCAAGCTGGGCGTGTTCGCCAGCTCGCCCTACTTCCACGACCACTCCGCCTACTCCTTGCGGATGGTCATCGACCCGGCCGCGCAGGCTAGCGATCCGGTCTACGGCAGTCCCGCCTTCGGCGGCCAGCAGCCCTATCCGGGCCTGAACAAGTTCTTCAACGAGTTCCACGACTGCCGCGGCCACGAGGAGTTCGTGCAGGGCGCCTCGAAGGTTCAGCTGACGCTGCTCTCGACCAACGTCCAGCGGGACATCGAGGCCCTGCTGGCCTTCATCGAGTCGCTATGAACCATCTCCGCGACAGTTCACCACTTTGACGTACT
>DATKBQ010000328.1:0-3342 GCA_035546375.1 Planctomycetota bacterium
TTGAACGCGCCGAGCACCGTGTTGCGGACGAAGGCGAAGAACCAGCCGGCGACGAAGCCGACCAGGAAGCCCCACGCCAGGCCGACGAAGGCGCCGGAGAGCGAGACCGAGTAGCCGACGAAGTACTGGGAGAGGAGCCCCAGCGGGTAGCCGACGTCCGGCGAGCGCAGCATGTGCACGAGCGTGACCAGGAACAGCCCCAGGGCGGCGACCGATCCGACCGCCACGCCGAGGCAGCGCTTGTGGACCGGAGCGAAGAGCAGCTCGACGCGCCGCTCCAGCTCCTCCTCGCGGCCCGCTTGGCTGGCCTCGAGCATGCTCGTACTACCCGTGGGTCCGTTCACAGTTTCGACACCGTTCCGCTACCGTTTTCACGCGGCGGGCCCATCTTCGAGCAGGGCGGCCCGCGGTCCAACGCCCCGGCGGGAATTCCGTTCCGCTCACCGCCCCAGGGCCTGGCGCAACCCCCGCGCGCGGGACCGCACCCAGAGGTGGCGGCGGAAGCCGGCCGAGCCCCAGGCCTCCAGCCGCGCCGCGGAGCGGTAGTAGTGGACGTCCAACCGGGGCAGGCGATGCGGATCCTCCTCGGCGCCGAGGACCCTCAGCTCGGTCGTGCAGGCGAGCGCGTAGGTGCGCGCCACCGCCTGGCGGACGCGCTCGTCGAGCTGGCCG
Source organism: Planctomycetota bacterium (assembly GCA_035546375.1). Lineage (GTDB taxonomy): Bacteria > Planctomycetota > UBA1135 > UBA1135 > DATKBQ01. Next base: position 673 of record DATKBQ010000328.1, read on the forward strand.
AAGGGATAGCAGAAGCTCGCGGGCCGCACGCCGGTCCGGCGCTCGATCTCGGCCGCCGACCCGTCCACCTCCTCCGCCAAGCCGGCGTCGTCCAGCTCGGTCAGCTTGCGGTGCGTCCGGCTGTGGGAGCCGAGCGTCAGCCCCTTCTCCACCAACCGGGCGAGCGCGTCCCAGCCGAGCAGCGGCAGGCGCGGGATGCCGCGCTGCTCCCGGCCGTCCCAGCGGTTGTCGCCGCCCGCGCGGTCGGTCGCGACGAACAACGTGACGGGCAGGTCGTGGTGGCGGAGCAGCGGCCAGGCGACCTCGGCGAAGTTGACGAACCCGTCGTCGAAGGTCAGCGCCACCGCGTCGCGCTCGGCCGGCACGCGCAGGATCCAGTCCAGCGGCACCGCCTGCACCCGCCGTGACGCCAGCCACTGCACGTGGCGCCGGAAGGCCCCCTCGTCGAGCGACACCGGCGACCCCGACGGGTCGATCGAGTGATAGGTGAGGATGGCGATCATCCGTCTCCGCGATGGTTCACCACTTTGCCATACCCGCCCCTTACGCGCAGGCATCGGCAAGGTCCGAGGACCGCCGCGAAGGCGAGAAAGTGAAACTTTGACTACGACTCAAAGTTTGCGCAATTCGGCGGCGGCTTTGCGCTCGGCGGCGCGGGCGACGATGTCGAGGTAGCGGGGTAGGACGGCGCTCTCGGTCCAGCGCTCGAGCCAAGCCTGGTAGCCGCGGCGGGCGTGGCGCTCGCGCAGCCCCGGGTCGCGCAGGAGGCGGCGCATGGCGCCGGCCAGCTCGTCGGGGGTGGAGAAGAGCTCGCCGGAGCCGGCCTGCTCGACGATCTCGGGGAACGGGCCGATGCGGCGCGCGATCACCGGCGTGCCGGCGCGGAAGGCTTCGATCAGGATGATCCCGAACGTCTCGAAGCCCGCCGAGGGCACGATCAAGGCCTCCGCGCCGCGGTAGGCCTGGGCGAGATCGGCGTCGGAGAGGCGCCCGAGGAAGCGCACCCGGGGCGAGCCCGCGGCCAGCTCGCGCAGCCGCGCTCCGTGCTCGCCCTCGCCGGCAACGAGCAGGTCCGCTTCCTCGAAGCCGCGGAACAGCGGGATCACGTCGTCCAGCCCCTTGATGCGCTCCAGGCGCCCCACGTAGAGGAAGTAGGGCCGCGGGTGGAAGCGCGGGCCGCCTGCGGCGCGCACGGGCGGCTCCGCGCCGGGCTCGGGATCGGGCAGGAAGTAGGGCAGGACCTCCATCTCGAACGGGAAGCCGAACTCGCGGTGCTTGGCGCGGCTGAACTCGCTCATCGCGATGAATCGGTCGACGTGGCGGCCGGCGCGCTGGATCGCCGCGGTGTAGCGCCAAGCCTGCGGCGGCCGGTGGAAGTGCAGCACGCAGCGCAGGCACTCGCGTCCGGTGCAGGGCTCGCGGTCGTGGCGCCAGAGGACGTGGCTCGGGCAGACGAGCCAGTGCTCGTGCGCCATGTAGAGCTTGAGCGCCCGGCCGAGCCCGAGGATGCCCGGTCCGCCGATGAGAGAAACGTTGTGGAAGTTGATCACGTCCCACTCGCGCTCGCCGAGCAACGCCGCGAGCTGGCGCCGGTGCACGACCGGGCGGCCGGTCTGCTGCGTGAGCATGCTGGCGAGCCGCGGAGCGCCGCTCTCGAGCCTCACCACCTCCAGCCCCTCCGGCTCGGGCTCCGCCGGCGGCGGCGGGGCGCGCCTCAGTGCGCGGTAGGCGTCGGCGTCGTGGACGAGCGTGACCTCGTGGCCGGCGCGCACGAGTGCCCGGCAGAGGCGCTGCACGCCGATCCCGTCGCCGCCGAAGTTGTACGGGGGATAGAAGGTCGTGACGTGGCAGAAGCGCAGCGGCTTCACCGAGCCACCTCCCGCAGCGCGTCGAGCGCCGCCTGCGCGCCGCGCGGCCAAGTCAGCGCGCGAGCCCGTGCCAGCGCGACGCGGCCGAGCTCGTCCCGCAGGCCCGGCTCCTCGGCGAGCCGCCGCAAGGCTTCGTGCAGGCCTTCCTCGTCGCCGGGCTCGACGAAGAGGCCGCCACCCGCGAGCAGCTCGGGCAGCGGGCTCGCGCGCGTCGCCACCACGGGTGCGCCGCAGGCGGCGGCCTCGACCGCCGGAAGGCCGAAGCCCTCGCAGCGCGAGGCCAAGACCAGCGCGAGCGCGCCGCTGTGCAGGTGGCGCAGCTCGGCGTCCTCGACGAAGCCGGTCCAGTGCACGAGCTCCGCGGTGCCCTCGCGCTCGATCTCCGCCCGGATCCGAGCCTGATCACCGTGGAAGGGATCGCCGCTCGTCGCACCGACCAGCAGAAGGTGCGGAGGGTCGGAAACGCTCCGCGCGAGGCGCGCGTGACAGCGCACGAGCAGGTCGACGTGCTTGTGCGGGTTGAAGCCGCCGACGTAGACGAGCCAGCGCGCGCCCGGCGGCAGCCCGGCGCGGCGCGCGGCGGCCTCGACCTCCGTGCGCGATTCGCTCGGGCGGTAGGCCGGCGCGGGTGCTTCGCCGGAAACGCGGATCTTCTCGCGCGCCACGCCGAGCACCTCGGCGATCTCGCGCGCCGAGTACTCGGACACGGTCAGGACGAGCCGCGCTTGGGCGAGCGCCAGGCGCACCTTGAGGCGCCAGAAGAGCCGCGCGCGCGCGCTCGGCAGCGTCAGCTCGGGGAAGC
>DATKBQ010000329.1:0-5558 GCA_035546375.1 Planctomycetota bacterium
TCGGCGAGCTCGATGTCGGCCAGGAAGCGCTTGTAGCGCCGCAGCAGCCGGCCCTCGAGGGTGGGTAGCGGGATACGCATGGCATACATCGCTCGGAACGGGGGCGCCGAGCGAGCCCGCTATCATGGGCGCCGCCATGAAGACGATCCATACCGCGCTGGTTCTCGTGTTGCTCGCACCTCTGGCCGCGCGGAGCGCCCCGGCGCCGCCGCAGAAGGGCGCGCGCGCCGCGGAGAGCTCGCTCGAGCGGCCCGGCGACGGCAAGCCGGTGTGCGGCCTGGGCAAGGCCTTCCACGCCGGGCGGCGCGCCGCGCTGCGCACCAAGCTCGGGAGCGGGCTGGTCCTCGTGCGCGGCCTGCCGGACACGCGCGACTACGTGCGCTTCCACCAGGACAAGGTGTTCTGGTACCTGACCGGCGTCGAGAGCCCGGGCGCGGTGCTCCTGATGGACGTCGGAAGCGACCGCGAGATCCTCTTCCTGCCCGAGAAGGAGTCCGGGCGTGAGGGCTGGGATGGCGAGATGTGGGACTCCGGGGACGCCTGGGTCGGGGAGCTGACCGGCTTCAAGGAGGTCCTGCCCAGCTCGAAGCTCCTGGACGTGCTGCGCGAGCTGACCGCGAGCGAGAAGAAGCTCTGGCTCTCGATGGCGCCGCACATCGGCCTCTCGGGCTGCATCGACCGTGCCCGCCCCTACGACCGCTCGGTCGAGCGCGACCCGCTCGACGGCCGGGCGAGCCGCGAGAAGGCGCTGCGCGACAAGCTGGTCGAGCTCTTGGCCGTCGAGGTCGCCGACCTCTCGCCCTCGCTCAACGAGTTGCGCCGCGTCAAGACGGCCGAGGAGGTCGCCGCGATGCGCCGCGCGGGCCGCGCCGGAGCGCTCGCGATGGCCGAGGCGATGCGCTCGACGCGCCCGGGGATCGGGGAGTGGGAACTCGACGCCTTGATGAGCTTCGTCCAGGTGCGCGAGGGCGCCGTCGGGCCCGCCTACCACGCGATCGTCGGCTCGGGGCCGAACTCGCTGGTGCTGCACTACTCGGCCTCGAACCGCACGATGCAGGACGGCGACGTCGTGCTCATCGACTACGCCCCCGAGGTGGACCACTACACCAGCGACATCACGCGCACCTGGCCGGTCAACGGCAAGTTCAGCGCCCGGCAGGCCGAGCTGTACGACGCGGTCCTCGCGGCGCAGAAGGCGGGGATCGCCGCGGTGAAGCCCGGCGCGACCTTCCGCGACGTCGGCGCAGCCTGCAGCGCCGAGCTGGCCAAGCGCGGCTTCGCCGGGCTGCAACGCCACGGGCCCACCCACTACATCGGCCTGGAGGTGCACGACGTGGGCCGCAGCAAGACCTTCGAGCCCGGCGAGAGCTTCACGGTCGAGCCCGGCGTCTACGAGGAGACGACCGGGATCGGGATCCGGATCGAGGACGTCGTGGTCGTCACCGAGGGCGGCTGCGAGGTACTCACCGCCGACGTGCCCAAGGAGCGCGACGAGATCGAGCGTCTGATCCGCTCCGAGGGCCTGCTCGACTGGATGGCGAAGCGCAAGTAGCGCCGGCAGGCTCCCCGACGCTTCTCTCGGGCGCTCGCCGCTCTACAATCGCCCCATGCCGTCACTCAGCGAATTCGAGGACCAGACCCACGCCTCCCGCCGCCGCCTCGAGCAGCTCAAGGAGAGTCTTTGACTACGCCGTCCAGGAGAGCCGGCTGAAGGAGATCGAGGAGCTCGAGAACGCCCCGGGCTTCTGGTCCGATCCCGAGCGCAGCCGCAAGCTGATCGCCGAGAAGAAGCACGCGCGCGGGGTCGTCGAGCCGATCCGCGAGGTCGATGCCGCGCTCGGCGACGCGGCCGCGGCGCTGGAGCTGGGGGAGGAGGAGGGCGCCGAGCACGTGCTCGAGGAGCTGGAGCGGCTCTCGGCGCGCGTCGAGGACGACCTGGCCAAGATCGAGTTCCGGGTCATGCTCGGTGGGCCCAACGACCCGGCCAACGCCTTCGCGCAGATCACGGCCGGCGCGGGCGGGATCGACTCGTGCGACTGGGCCTCGATGCTGATGCGCATGTACGTGCGCTGGGCGGAGTCCAAGGGCTTCGACGTCGAGCAGGTCGAGGTGGTCGAGGAGCCCGAGGGCGGGATCAAGTCGGCGACGCTGCGCGTCGCGGGCGACTACGCCTTCGGCTACCTGAAGGCCGAGACCGGCGTGCACCGGCTCGTGCGCATCAGCCCCTTCGACAGCCAGGCGCGGCGCCACACGGCCTTCGCCTCGGTGGACGTCACGCCCGAGCTGGAGGACGACGTCGCCATCGAGGTGCGCGAGGAGGACATCGAGGTCGATACCATGCGCGCCGGCGGGGCCGGCGGGCAGCACGTCAACAAGACCGAGTCCGCCGTGCGCCTGACCCACCTGCCGAGCGGGATCGTCGTGCGCTGCCAGAGCGAGCGCAGCCAGCACAAGAACCGCGCCACGGCGCTCAAGCTCCTGAAGGCCAAGCTCCTGCGGATGCGCGAGGCCGAGCGCGACGCGGAGCTGGCCAAGCTCTACGGCTCGAAGGGCGAGATCGCCTTCGGCAGCCAGATCCGCAGCTACGTGCTCCATCCCTATCAGATGGTGAAGGACCACCGTACCGACTACGAGATGGGCGACATCCAGTCGGTCCTGGACGGCGAAATCGACGGCTTCATCGAGGAGTACCTGCGCAAGCGCGGCGGCGCGCGGGGGGCGAAGAAGCCGGGAGCCAAGGGCGGGAAGAAGGCGTAGCGGAGAGCCTATCGGCCGGAGGGCACTCGCCGGCCATGGCCGAGCCGCCCCCCAAACGCCTGCTGCCGGCGATCGCCGCGGGATCGATCCGTGGCGCCGCCATGCGCGGGCTCGCGCTCCTTTCTGCGCCCACGGATCTGGGAGTGCGGCGCTCGCATGGGTAGACTGCGCTCGGCCATGCCCGTGTGCGGAGCGCGACGCGGGCGCGGAAGGGGAGTCGGATGCAGCACAAGGTCTCGCGCGCGCTGATCAGCGTGTCGGACAAGCATGGCCTGGAAGCCTTCGCGCGCGGGCTGGCCGACATGGGGATCGAGATCCTCTCGACCGGCGGCACGTGGCGGGCGCTGAAGGGCTGGGGCATCGCGGCGCGCGAGGTGGCGGAGCTCACGGGCTTCCCCGAGATGATGGGGGGGCGGGTGAAGACGCTGCACCCGAGGGTGCACGGCGGGATCCTGGCCGTGCGCGACGACCCGGCCCATCGCTCCGCGATGGCGCAGCACGGCATCGAGGGGATCGACCTCGTGGTGGTGAACCTCTACCCCTTCGAGGCGACGGTCGGGCGCGAGTGCGTCTCGCGCGAGGAGGCGGTCGAGCAGATCGACATCGGCGGGCCGTCGATGGTGCGCTCGGCGGCGAAGAACCACCGCTTCGTCGGCGTGGTCACCGATCCGGACGACTACGGCCGGGTGCTCGACGAGCTGCAGAAGGGCTCCGGGGCGCTCGGCGAGGAGCTGCGGCGCGAGCTGGCGGCGAAGGCCTTCGCGCTCACGGCGCGCTACGACGCCGCGATCGCCGGTTGGCTCCACGAGGAGCGGCGCGCAGCCGGCGGCGAGCCGTTCCCGGAGAGCTACGCGCTCGCGGGGCGGCTGGCGATGCGGCTGCGCTACGGCGAGAACCCGCACCAGGCGGCGGCCTTCTACCGCACCGGCGCGCCGGGCGAGCCGGGCGTGGCGACCGCCGAGCTGCTCGGAGGCAAGGCGCTCTCGTACAACAACCTGCTCGACCTCGACTCGGCGCTCGGCTTGGCGAAGGAGCACGACCGGCCCTTCGTCGCGGTGGTCAAGCACAACAACCCGTGCGGGGCGGCGGCCGCGGAGCCGCTCGTCGCCGCCCTGGAGAAGGCCTGGGCCGGCGATCCGCTGTCGGCCTTCGGCTCGGTGCTCGCCTTCACGCGCCCCCTGGACGGCGCCTGCGCCGAGTTCCTGGTCTCGGGGAACCGCTTCGTCGAGGCGATCATCGCGCCGTCTTTCGACCAGGACGCGCTAGAGCTCCTGATCCACAAGCCGAAGTGGGGCCGCAGCGTGCGCCTGCTCGCGTGCGGCGCCTTCGCCCCCGGCGGCCGGCGCGCCTCGGAGCTCGAGCTGAAGAAGCTCTCGGGCGGCTTCCTGGTGCAGGAGCGCGACCTCAGGACCGAGGGGCCTGGTGATCTTAGGACCGTGACGCGGGCCCGGCCCAGCGACGAGCAGGTCGAGAGCCTGCTCTTCGCGGCGCACGTCGCCAAGCACGTGAAGTCGAACGCGATCGTGCTCGCGAAGGGCACGGAGGTGATCGGCGTCGGCGCGGGTCAGATGAGCCGGGTCGACGCGGTGCGGCTCGCGGTGCACAAGGCCGGCCTGCGCGCGCGCGGCGCCTCGCTCGCCTCCGACGCCTTCTTCCCCTTCCCCGACGGCGTCGAGGCGGCGATGGAGGCCGGCATCGCCGCGATCCTCCAGCCCGGCGGCTCGGTCCGCGACGAGGAGGTCATCGCGGCCTGCGACCGCGGCAGCGTACCGATGGTCTTCACGGGCGTGCGCCACTTCCGGCACTAGCTCGTCGCGACAGCGGGGTCCTTGGCGGGCCCTCTTCACCTGCGGCCCTGCTCCGGCCCGCGAGGCCCGTCGTTCAGGAGGGCGGCGGGAGAGGACGACCGCAGCGCCACGGCGCAGGCCGCGAACAGCGCGAGCGCGCCCCACAGCCACGCACCGTAGGCCTCGGCCAGGTCGCTGCCGCGAGCGCCGAGGACTCCGGAGCCGGTGAGGCCGTTCAAGACCGCGCTCAGCGCCAGCGCGGCGGCGCAGACCCACCAGACACGATCGCGCGCGGGCCGCGTGGCCAGCGTCCACGCCAGGTAGGCCAGCGGCAGCGCGAGCAGGACGTAGTGGTGCTTCCAGCTGCGCTCGGAGAGGAAGGCCATGGCCAGCGCGACCATCGAGAGCTCGCCGAGCGTCGCCGCCGAGCCGCGCGCCGCGCGCGGCACGCGGAGGGCGAGGGCGAGCACGGCGAGCGTGGCGGCTGCGAGGGCGAGGTGCACCGCGCGAAGCGCCCCCGTGGGAAGCGAGACGAGGTTCACCGCGACGTCGGCCTCGAAGGCCGGCGGGCGCGCGCGGATGGCGACGCTGTCGCTCGTCAGGCGCGCGAGCACGCCCAGGTAGGACTGGTTCGTGTGCTCGGTCTGCACCACGCTCAGCGGCGCTGCGCCGAGGTAGGGCTCGGCCATCTGCCGCCACCAGCCCGCGAGCAGCTCGAGGTTGAAGCTCCATCCCAGGAAGATCGCCGGCAGCGCCAGGAACGCGACGATGCCCGCTCCTGCGCCGGCGAGCGCCCGCGGGCTGCGCTTCCAGAGGAAGTAGGCGACGAGCAGCGCCGGCGTGACCTTCAGCGCCGCGCCGAGCGCCGCCCATAGGCCTGCGCGCAGCTCGCGCCCGCCGCGCCAAGCACGCGCGGAGGCGACCACCGTCGCTCCGACGGCCATGTTGACGTTGCCGTGGGCCACCTCCGAGAGCAGGACGCGCGCGGAGAGCGCGAGGACGGCGAGCGCCGCC
>DATKBQ010000330.1:0-15725 GCA_035546375.1 Planctomycetota bacterium
CGCTCCACGCCCAAACGCCCCTTCGCGATGACCATCGGGCGCGAAGCTCTTTTTTGAATTCCGCGGGAGGTTCGGCCGTCTGCGGCCGAACCGGACGCGGAATCCGGCGGCCGTACTCGGCCGCCGAAGCGCGCGAAGCGCGCCTCTGGAGGCTTGCTCGCCAGCCACCGGATGCGATGCGCAGGCACCCGCAGGACGGCGCGAAAAAAAACGTGCAGCCCCGAGCCTAGAACTGCCTCCCCTGCCAAGTCTCCAGCAAGCTGAACCCCTTGCGCTTGAACGCGAACAACGGCGTGAGGTCGATTCTCAGCGACCCCCCCTCGCCGGCGGTGAAGCCGGCGACGATCTCGAACACGAGGTCGTGCCCGTATCGGCGTACGGTGAACGAGGAGGACAGTGAGCGCGAGTTCAGGGTCGAGTACGTCTCGCGCCCCTCGAACTCCCACTTGTCCGAGAAGGTGTACCGCGCCGCGGCCGACCACGCATTGTACAGCGCGTCGCCATTGAGGTCGCGCGCGCTGTGGTAGCCGGTTTCCAGCTCCAGCGGCGGGAGCGGCTGGAGCGCGATGAAGGTGCGCGAGTAGGGCGTCTCGGAAGCGTCCAGGTCGTAGCGCGCGTCGTGCACGACGCCGAAGGGCATGCTCGCGATCGTCGAGAGCCACTGGCCGCGCACCTCCGTCGGCAGCCAGCCGTCCGGCTGGCCGTCGGCCACGTCGCCGGCGTGGGTCTGGCGCAGCTCGACGTCGAGCACGCCCTTGCGCTCGGTGTGCGTCCAGCGCGAGCGCAGCCCGAGGTCGACGAATCGGCCCTCCAGCGGGTTCTCGACGGCGTCGAACTGCACCAAGCGTCCCCCCGTGTCCTCCACGGCGACGTCGCTGCGCACGCCGATCGACGGAGACCACTCGTGGCGGCTGCCGTTCGCGAAGCCCTTCCAGAAGGTGGTCGCCAGGTCCACTCCCGCGAGCAGCCCGACCCGGGTCGGGCTGTCGTCGCCGGCGAGGTCCTCGTCCCAGGCCGTCGCGCGCGCTTCGAGGAACGGCGTGGCGCGCAGCCCGAGCGCCCCGAGCGGCGCCGGCGCCTCCAGGCGCTGGGAGGTGTCGAAGCGCAGGACCTCGCGGTCGGCGCCGCCGGGGAGGGGCGGGAGCAGCGACGGCTCGAGGAAGGGGTCGGTGAAGCGATCTCCGTCGCGCCGGACCAAGTACGCCAGGCTGCTGTCGGAGGTGTAGAGCAGCGGGAGGTCGAACACCGCGCCGACCTTCGAGCGGCCGCGGAAGAAGCCGACCGAGGGCTGTTCGAGCACCTCGGTGCGGAAGTCCTCGAGCCGCGCCTCGAGCGTCGCGTGGGCGTACTCGACGCCGTCCGCGCGGCGCCAGTGCAGGTAGTTCTCGCGCTCCTCGTAGGCCAGGAAGTCGCCCTCGAAGAACTCGGCTTGGACCCCGGGATCGCTCTGGCGGGTGACGACCAGGTCGATCCACTCGGTCTGCGAGATCAGGTAACGCCCGCGCGAGCGGAACCAGAGCCTCCAATCGTCGCGGTCGCCCTCGTCGACCCGGATCAGGCCGCGGTCCTTGCCGGTGTCGAACACCGCGTCGAAGTCGATGTCGAGCCAATAGCGGCCCGGGGAGCGCAGCTCGGTGCCGAAGCCGCCCAGCACGCCGCGCCGCTTGAGCAGCGCCCCGCGGAAGGTCGTGTCGCCCTCCAGGTCGACCAGGTCGGGCCTGCCGCCGAGAACGCGGTGGATGCCGCGCTCGACGACGCCCAGTTGCTTGGTGACCTGGGCGCGGATGAAGGTTCCGAGCTTGGCGTCCGACCCGAACGAGAACGGTTGCCAGCCCATGATGCTGAGGCCTTCCTCTCCCCGGCTGCGGTCCAGCTTGTAGTCGGGCGTCATCGGGAAGTCGGTGCGCGGCAAGGGCACCGAGAAACGTCCGAAGAAGCGCAGCGAGCTGTTGCGCGCGGTCACCATCCAGCCGTTCGGCGTCTTCTCGACGTAGCGCTCGCCCTCCGGCGAGATGCGCACGCGCTCGCGGTAGCGCGGCGTCATGTTCAAGTCGCCGATCTCGACCACGTAGTGCGGCTCCTCGAACTCGCAGGCCGTCGCCACCGCGCGCCCGGCTTGGTAGGAGCCGTCCGCCGAGGCGCGCAGCCACTCGGCGCGCAGCTTGATGCTGCGCTTGGCGAGCGGGATCTCGACCAGCATGTCGAAGCCCTGCACCCAGCCGTGGCCGTCGACCCGGTCGACGTAGATCGCGTCCGCGCGCGCCACGCGCTGGCCCTCCAGGAGCACCTCCACGTTGCCCTCCAGGTAGGCCTCGCGCAGCCAGGGAGCGAGGTCGCCCTTCTCCAGTTGCCCGAAGAGGCTCTGGGGAGCGGGCGCGGGCCGCTGCGCAGCGGTCTCGGGGAGGTCCCGGGGCGCCGCCCCGCCTTCCCGGCTCAGGCGGCGCCACTCGCGCGGATCGACCCAGAACAGGGCCCAGGCCGCGCGCAGCTCGCGTGCGCCCGAGGTGAACACCGGCTCGCGCACGACCTGCACCAGCTCGTCCTCGGTCGTGATCGGCTCGAGCGAGGCGTAGCTGAGCTTCCAAGCCTCCTGGTCGGTCTCCTGCGCCGGATGGAGGGTGCCCTTGGATGCGCGCATCGCCCCGCGCTCGAGGTCGATCTCGAACCACTCCGCCTGCCAGAGGATCCCGGGCGCGATGATGCGCGCCTTGGGACCGGCGATGCTCAGGAGGTTGCGCTCGCGGTCGAGCTGGAGCTGGTCGCCGTGGGCTTGGACGTCGTTGCCCAGCTGCGCGATGATCCCACCCCACGCGGTGAGGTCGCGCAGTCGCCCTGCGCCCGCCTCGCCGCCCTCTTCCGCGGGCGGGGAGGCGGTGAGCACGGCCTTCTCGGCGTCCAGCGACCAGCTCTCGGCGCCGGGCGCGACCTGGCCCATGTACACGCCCTCGGTGAAGACCAGCGAGCGGCCGCTCCAGCTCATGCGGCCTGCGACGGCGCGCACGCGCTCGCCCGTCGCGGGCGGCTTCGCGCCGGGCGTGATCGAGAGCGAAAGCCCCTCGATCTCGACGTCCGCGTTGAGCGCGCTCGCGCCTTCGGGGGAGAAGGACACCTCGGCGGCGCTCATGGAGACGGCGAGGCCCTCGCTGCGCGAGCTGCCGCTCAGGCGCACGCGCTGCTCGGGCGCCGGGCGCAGCGTCCCGCGCCGATCGGCGTCGATCTCGAGTCGCTCGCCCTCCCCGTGCAGCTCGTGATCGCTCGAGACGTGGTCGACCGCGACCCGGCCGATGGCGAGGAGCCAGCCCGGCTCCAGTCGGGCGCCGGGCTCGGGTGGCTGGAGCACCTGCGCGTGCAGCTCGTCGGCGCGCACGACCGAGCGTTCGCCGGGCCCTTCCGCGCGAGCGAGCACGTCTCCGCGCGCGTCGAGGCGATAGGCGCTCGGGCCGTCGCTCCCCTCGGCGGGCCGCTCCTCCTCGATCGAGCCCTCGCGCGCCTGGATGTGGAAGCGCTGCTCGCCCGACTCCAGCGCCGCCTCCATGTCCTCGCCTTCCAAGCGCTCGGCGTCGACGTAGCGCAGGAGCCGCGCCTCGGCCCAGCCGCCCGGGAAGACCACGCGGGCCGGGGAGGTCTCCGTGCCGAAGAGCTCGACGCCCGCGGGCCCGTGGGAGGAGAGCCGCACGCCGCGCGCTCGCGCGCCCTCGCGCTCGAGGAGCACCCCGCCCTCGGCCTCGAAGGTCAACGTGGTCGCGTCGAGGTCCCACACCCGATCGGCGCGCGCGCGGAAGGGCCGGTCGCCCTCCACCGTGAGCTGGACGTCGTGCGCCTCGGGCACGGTGAAGCCGGCCGGGGTCCGTACGGCGACGAGCCGCCCGCGCGCTTCCAGGTCGAACGTGCCGCCGTCGCGCAGGGCTCCGGTGGCGTGCGCGCCGAGCGGGGCCGTCATGCGCGCGGAGCGGCGGCCCGGCTCGTCCGTCCCGTCGCGGGGCAGGGTCTCGATCACGAGCGTCTCCGCCTCGAGGTGCGAGCCGGGGTAGTCGACCTCGGCGCCTCCGCTCGCGACCAGGCGCGAGGAGCCGTCCGCCTCCGTGGTCGATCCCGAAAGGGCGCCGCGTGCGCGCAGGCGTCCCTCGAGCTCGGGCAGCTCCACCTCGGCGGGCCCGGGGAGCTCGAAGCTCAGGGGCTTGCCCAGGTCCACGGTGAGCGGCCCGGCGCCGGAGCCGCGCACCAAGAGCTCGCCTCGCCCTTCCGGCAGCGGCACCGGCACGTCGTCGGCGGGAAGATCACGCAGCACACCCTGGAAACGCGGCCGGCCCTCGAGGGTGGCGTGGCGCGGCCTGGCGTCCGCCTCGAACTCGACCTGCGCGCGCTCGCCCTCGAAGACACGGTCGCCCTGGGCCAGGCGCACGGATCCCTCCGCCTCGGCGCGGGCGGGCTCGAAGGCTGCCGTGTCGCCCTCGGCGAGCGTGCCCAGGAGCATCACCCGCTCGGCGAGCACCTCGACCGGCTCGTCCGCGGCGACGGAGAGGTGAGCATCGCCGCGGCTCTCGATCGCCGCCCCGCGCGGGCCGAGCTCGCTCCGGCGGCGAATGGTGAGCGCGCCCCGCGAGCTCAGGGTGGCGCGGCCGCCGCCCCCCAGCTCGACGTGGGTCGAGGGATCGTCCAGGAGCCGGAGCACTTGCTCCACGCCGTCCACCTCGAGCCCGCGGCCTTGCGCCGACAGCCCCTGGCCTTCGATGGTGACCGCCTCGCGCGAGGACCACCCCTGCGTCCCGAGCGTCCCCTCGAGCACCGGCACGCGCGCCGTGATCGGCACGAACGGGAAGCTCGCGTCCTTCAGCTCGAACACGACGTCCTGGAAGGTGACCGGCTGCACGGGGTCGAGGCCGACTCCTCCGCCCGGCAGGACCTCGATCCGCGCCTGGGCGCGCTCCGCGCGCAGCCGGTAGCGCTCGTCGCCCTGCTCGTCGAAGAAGATGACGTGCACGTCCTCCAGCTCGTACACGCCGCCGCCGGAGGGGTAGTGGTTCCGCGCCTCGACTCGGTACAGCGGCCGGCCGGTGGCGCGATCGATGGCGGTGTCGCGCAGCGGCCCGCTCGTGGAGACCTGCGCGCCGCGCCCGCGCTCGTCGCGCACGTCGAGGATCTCGCCCGGCGGCGGCTCCTGCGGTTCCTCGGGAGCGGCGGGCGTGGGCGGAGTGATCGGCGCCGTGCGCTCCTGGACCCACAGGAGCAGCGCCAGGCCGACCGCGAAGATCAGCAGGAAGACCAGGAAGCGCTTCATCCGCCGTGGGCGTCGACGATCGCCTGCCAGCGTCCCTGCGCGCGGAGGATGTGCTCGGCGAGCTCGCGCACCGCGCCCGCTCCGCCGCACGCGCGCGTGCGGAGATCGGCGCGCTCGAGCACCTCGGGGCGGGCGTTGGCGGGCGCCGCGAAGCAGGCCGAGCGGCGGCGCAGGGCCAGGTCGGGCAAGTCGTCGCCCATGCTGGCGGTGGCCTGGGGGTCGATCCCGAGCCGCTCCTGGATCCCTTGCAGGGCGAGGTCCTTGCGGCCGGCGCGCAAGGCGAGCTCGCTGACGCCGAGCTCGGCGGCGCGGCGCTCGGTGGCCGGCGAGCCGCGGCCGCTGATCCAGGCGACGCGGATGCCGGCCGCGAGCAGGGCGGTGATGGCGAAGCCGTCGTGCACGCAGAAGCTCTGGCTCTCCCCCTGCGGTCCGTGGACGATCCGGCCGTCGGTGAGCACGCCGTCGACGTCGAGCGCGACCAGGCGCACCCGCGACAAGAGCTCCTCCAAGCGCGAGTCGAGATCCCCTGCGGCCGGCTGCACGGCCGGCTAGGGGCCCGTGGCCGCCGCGCGATCGAGGAACGGGAGGGAATTCACGCCCGAGGTCGGGCGCCGCTGGAGGAGGCGCGCCGACGGGCCGTATTCAATGCAATGCGCGGAGCCGGCGCAACGCGCGTTTCGCCGGAGCGGCGGCGCTCATGACCGCGTGTTCAGGATGTCCTGCACGTCCAGGAGCCCGACCGGGCGGTGCGCCTCGTCGATCACCGGGATCTGGTCGATCTTGTGCTCGCGCAGGATGCGCTCGGCCTCCTCGACGAGCTGATCGGGGTGCGCGCACTTGGGGTTGCGGCCCATGTAGCCGTCGATCGGCTCCTCGCGGCGCAGCGCTCCGCGCTCGTCCAAGAGCCGGCGCAGGTCGCCGTCGGTGAAGATCCCGACCAAGCGCCCGTCGGAGTCGACGACCAGCGCGGCGCCCGGGCGGCCGGGGGTCGCGCCCATGACGCGCAGCGCCTCGGCCAGGGGTGTGCCGAGCGGGCAGAGGGGCAGCTCGAGGCCGGTGCGCATGACCTCGCTGACGCGCAGGAGCTTGCGACCGAGCGCCCCGGCGGGGTGGTAGCGGGCGTAGTCCTCGCGGCCGAACTGGCGCTCGGCGAGCAGGACCATCGCGAGCGCGTCCCCCAGGGCCAGGAGCGCCGAGGTGCTCGCGGTCGGCGCCAGCCCGAGCGGGCAGGCCTCGTCGACGCGCCCGATGTCGAGCACGCAGTCGGCGAGCCGGCCGAGCGTCGAGTCCGGCTGGCCGGTCATCGCGAGCACCCCGGCCCCGATGCGCCGCGCCGCCCCGATCACGAGCTTGATCTCGGGCGTCTCGCCGGAGTTCGAGAGCGCCAGGACCAGGTCGCCGGGCCGGATCCGGCCCAGGTCGCCGTGCAGCGCCTCGGCGGGGTGGAGGAAGATCGAGTCGGTGCCGGTGCTGGCGAGCGTGGCGGAGATCTTTTGGGCGATCAGGCCGGCCTTGCCCATGCCCGTGACCACCACCTTGCCCGCGCAGGCCAGGGCGCACTCGACGGCGCGGGCGAAGCTCGCGTCGATCAGCGGCTCGAGGTTGGCGATCGTCCGGGCCTCGAGGCGGATGACCTCGCGCGCGCGGGCGATGCGTTGTTCGTCGAGGGAGGAGGGCATTCGGGGTTACGACCGCCGCTGCGGAGGTGGGATTCTACGAACAGAGCCGGACTGGGCGTGAGCAGGGCGCCGGATGGGGGATGAGCGATGCGGCGGGGGTCCACCCCGAACAGAAGCGGATGGGGGATGAGCGACGAGGCGAGAGTCCACCCCGAACCGATCCACACGCCGCGCCTGCAGCGCGGCTGCGCCACAGGCGCGCTACGCGCGCGTGGCGCGGGGCAACGGCGTGACATGACCCCAAGGCGGATGGGGCGCGGGGGGTTTGCTAGAGTCCGGCCCGAGCGCCGGCGGTCGCGGTGGTGGGAAGGACGCGCGATGCGGGCGAAGCTCGAGAACGATGCCCCGGCCGGCCCTCAGACCGCTTCACGTCAACGGGCGAGGGTCGTGCCCTTGCTGCTCGCGGTACACGGCGCTCGCGGCGTCGGTCGCCGTGGCGCCGGCGGCCCAGGGCCTCTTTCCCCAGATGGCGCCGATCGGCATCGCGCTGGTGATCGCCTTCGTCGTCCTCTCGCTAACGTTGCACGAGGCGGCGCATGCCCTGGTCGCCGACCGGCGCGGCGACCCGACGGCGCGCGAGCTGGGGCGCGTGACCTTGAACCCGCTGCCGCACATCGACCTCTTCATGACGATCCTGGTGCCGCTGATGCTCTACATGATCGGAGCTCCGGTCTTCGGGGGCGCCAAGCCGGTGCCGGTCAACTATCACCGCTTGAAGAACCCGCTGCGCGACATGACGCTGGTCGCGCTCGCCGGGCCGCTCACGAACCTGCTCCTGGCTGCCGTGTTCCTCCTGGCTTGGAAGGTGGCGGTCAATACTGCCGGGTACGAGCGGAACATGCTGCTCCCTCAGGTCCTGTACGCATCGAGCCTGGTGAACATCATCCTGGCGGTGTTCAACCTCTTCCCGATCCCGCCGCTCGACGGCTCGCGCGTGATGGCGTGGCTCCTGCCGAGCTCGCTGCGCGCCGCGTACGTGTCGCTCGAGCGCTTCGGTCTCTTGATCGTGCTGGTCGTGATCTTCATCTTGGGCGACTTCTTCCTGCCGATCCTGTGGGAAGCGATCCTCGAGACGTGGCAGGCGGTCGACTTCCTGACCGGTGGCACGTGGTGAGCCACGACTACACGGTGCGCCTGGAGCAGCTCTTTCAGGGCCCGATGGACCTGCTCCTGCACCTGGTGCGCGAGCAGGAGGTCGAGATCCACGAGATCGAGATCAACCGCGTCATCGACGGCTATCTGGCGTGGCTCAAGAACCTGGAACAGTTCGACATCGAGCTGGCCGCCGACTTCGTGCTGATGGCGGCGACCTTGATGTCGATCAAGTCGCGTTCGCTCCTGCCGAGCGAGGAGGTCGATCTCGAGAAGGAGCTGGACCCGCGCGACGAGCTGATCCAGCGCTTGATCGAGTACCGCAGCTTCAAGGAGGCCTCGCGCGAGCTCTCCGAGCGCTTCGATGAGCGTGGGCGGCTCTTCTCGCACGGCGCCCACACCGCGAGTGCGGAGGAGCCGACGATCGACCTGAGCGAGGTCTCGCGCTGGGACCTGCTCAGCGCCTTCTCGCGCCTGATGCGCGAGACGCTCGCCAACCGCGCGCTGAGGATCGCGACCGACGAGCGGCCGCTGCGCTACTGGGTCGAGCGCCTGGTCGGCTGGGTGCGGGCCGAGGAGCGGGTCTCGCTGCGCGCGCTGGTGGAGAGCGCCGCAGCGCAGGAAGGCGCCAGCCGCCAGGTCCTGATCGGCACCTTCTGCGCGCTGCTCGAGCTGATGAAGCTGGGCGTAGTGCGGGCTTGGCAGGAGGACCCTCGGTCCGACATCGTGATCGCCTTGCGCGACGACCTTGGGCTCGACGTCGAGGAAATCGTGCGCCTCTCGGGATTCGACGACGAGGGGCAGGAGGAAGGGGAGCCCTCCAGGACCTCTCCCGAGGTCGCTGGCGAACCGGACCCCGGCGAACCTCCGTCCGAGCCGACGCCCGGCGAGGGCTGAGGCCGCACGCAAGCCCCTGGACGCTGGGCCCTCCAGGTCCCATATTCTCCCCCCCCTTCCGTACCGAAACGACAGCAGCCGAGGAGCGCCATGAGCAACGCCCAAGACGTCACCGACAGCATGTGGGACTCGGCCGTCCTGCAGAGCCCCACGCCGGTCCTGGTGGACTTCTGGGCGGAGTGGTGCGGACCCTGCCGTGCGATGTCGCCGTACGTGGACAAGCTGGCCGAGGAGCTGAAGGGCAAGCTCAAGGTGGTCAAGCTGAACACGCAGGACAACAACGAGGTCCCCGCGCGCTACGGCATCACCGCGATCCCGACCTTCCTGTTGATCAAGAACGGCGAGGTCGCGCACCAGATCGTCGGCAGCCAGCCCTACGAGCAGTTCAAGAAGACGGTGATGGCCAAGCTCTGAGGGCGCGGGGCCCGGCGCGGAGGATCGGGTGAGGACCGCGCTCCTGGGCTCGCCGCCCTTCGCCACGCCGGTCCTGAGGCGTCTGCTCGCGAGCCGCCACCGAGTCGCGCTCGTCCTGACGCCGCCGGATCGCCCGCGCGGCCGGGGTCGCGAGCTCGAGCCGTCGCCGCTGGCCGATCTCGCGCGGCAGCAAGGCGTGGAGGTGCTCCAGCCCGAGGATCCGCACGAGTCCAGCGTCGTCGAGCGCCTGCGCGCGGCCGACCCGGGCGTGCTCCTCGTCGCGAGCTACGGCGTGATCTTGAAGGAGCAGCTCTTGCAGCTCGCGCCGCACGGCGCGCTCAACGTGCACGCCTCGCTCCTGCCGCGCCACCGCGGCGCTTCGCCGATCCAGGCCGCGATCTTCGCCGGCGACCGCGAGAGCGGGGTCAGCGTGCAGCGCATGGTCGCCGCGTTGGACGAGGGCGACGTGCTGCTCGAGCGCAAAGTCGAGCTGCGCGGCGACGAGACCGCCGGGGAGCTGACCCATCGGCTCGCGGAGCTCGGAGGCGAAGCCGCGGTCGAGGCGCTCGATCGTCTCGAGGCCGGCACGGCAGTCTTCACGCCGCAAGACCCGGCGCAGGCGAGCTACGCGCGCAAGCTCCGCAAGGAGCACGGCCGGATCGACTGGAACCATCCCGCTGCGCACCTCGAGCGCCAGGCGCGCGCGCTGAACCCCTGGCCGGGCCTGCGCTTCACCGACCCGAAGGGGCGCGAGGTCGTGCTCTTGCGCGCCCGGGTTGCCACCGGATCGAGCGGAAGGCCCGGCACGATCCTCGAGGCGGGCGAGCGCTTCGTCGTCGCGACCGGAATGGGCGCACTCGAGCTCGTCGAGCTTCTGCCGGCGGGAAAACGCGCCATGGGCGGCGGCGAGTTCCTGCGGGGCGCGCGTTTGGAGCCGGGCCAAGCGCTCGGAAGCCCGCGATGAGCCCCGAGATGGGCGGCGACCCGCGCCACGCCGCCTGGCTGCTCCTGCGCTCGGGCTCCGAGACGCCGCTGCGCGACGTCGGCCCCGTCGCCGAGTCGAGCGGGCTCGATGCGCGCGACCGCGCGTTCCTGCGCAGGCTCGTGGGCACCGAGGTGCGCCGGCGCGGCACGCTGCGCGCGCTCGTGCGCCACTTCGCGCGCGGCAAGCCCGACATCGCGCTGTCGACGCACCTGCACCTGGGCCTGACCCAGCTCTTCTTCATGGACCGCGTGCCGGACCACGCCGCAGTCTCGGAGACCGTCGGCGCGGTCCACCACACCCTCGGACCCTCCAAGGCGCGTTACACGAACGCGGTCTTGCGCGCGGCGCTGCGCGAGCGGCGCGAGGGCCACAGCGGCGACCCGCGCCGCGATCTGCCGCTGCGCGATCTGCACTTCGCCGAGCCCGTCTTCCGCGACCCCGCGGAGCACCCCCTCCTGTGGGCCGAGGACGCGCTCTCGATGCCTCCCGCGATCATGAAGCGCTGGACCGCGCGCTTCGGCGAGGAAACCGCGCGCGCACTCGCCCTCCTCGCCCTCGACGAGCCGCCGCTCTCGCTGCGCGTCGTCCGCGGCGAGCGCGACGCCCTGCAAGCCGAGCTGACCGAAGCCGGCGCGCCGGTCCGCGGCGGCCGCCACCCCTCGATCCTCCTGGCCCCGTCGTCCGAGGTCGAGCCCGTCCTCTCCAGCGCCGCCTTCAGCGAGGGCCGGATCACTGTCCAAGGCGAAACCGCGCTGCTCGCCGCCGAGGCTCTTCAACCGCGCGAGGACGAGTCACTGCTCGACCTGTGCGCCGCCCCGGGAGGCAAAACCGCCGTCCTCGCCGCCTCCGGCGCCCGCGTGAGCGCCTGCGACGTCGGAGAGGAAAAGCTCTCGCTCGTGCGCTCCACCCTGCGCCGCCTCGCCCTCGAGGATCGCGTGCGCCTCCTCGCGAGCGACGGCACGCGATCCCTGCCCGAAGGCGAGCTCTTCGATGCCGCCCTCGTCGACGCCCCGTGCACGAACACCGGCGTCCTCGCCCAGCGCCCCGAAGCCCGCTGGCGCTTCGGCCCGTCCATGAAGCGTTCGCTGCTGGCCTTGCAGTCCCGCCTGCTCACCGAGGCCGCCGCCCGCGTGCGCCCCGGCGGCCGCCTGGTCTGGTCCACCTGCTCCCTGGACCCCGACGAGAACGAACGCCAAGTCGCCGCCTTCCTCGCGGCGAACCCGACTTGGTCGCTCGACCTCCAACGCGAATCCCTCCCCGACACTGCCACGACGCAGAGCGAGGGCCGGGGACCCGTCGACGGCGGCTACTTTGCACGCTTGCGCCATTGTGGCGACCCATCGGGCGGCGGGATTGCCCCGAGTGGCTGACAGGCGATAGAGACAAGTTGGCGCACCATCCATCGGCCATCTACGGACATGTTCAAACTCACACAGATCCCACGCGGACGTTACATCGCGGCGCTGGGGATTGCACTGGCCGCAGTGGTCGCGTGGTCGCTGATCGGCGCGCACGAACCGGACACATGGTTGGTCGAGAACGCACTCGTGCCGGGATTGCTGCTCATTCTCGCGCTGACCTACCGCCGTTTGCCGCTCTCGCGGATGAGCTACACGATGATCTTCGTGTTTCTCGTCCTCCACGAAATCGGCGCGCACTGGACCTACGCCAAGGTGCCGTACGACGAATGGTGGCGCGCCATCTTCGGCACGACGCTCAACGACTGGCTCGGGCTCGAACGCAACCACTTCGACCGGTTCGTTCACTTCTCCTACGGCCTGCTGTTCGCGTATCCAATCCGCGAGCTGTTCCTGCGCGTCGCCGACGTGAAGGGATTCTGGGGCTATTTCCTGCCCCTGGACCTCGCGATCTCGTCGTCCACGCTCTTCGAGCTGGTCGAATGGATCGTCGTCGTCCTGGTGAACCCGGATGTCGGCATGGCGTATCTTGGCACGCAAGGCGACGTGTGGGACGCGCACAAGGACATCGCGTGCGCGTCCTTTGGTGCGTTGCTGGCGATGTGCGTCACCGCGGCGATCAACGCGCGCTACAAGCGCGATTTCGCCCAAGACTTCCTGCAAAGCCTCGACGTGAAGCAGACGAAGCCGCTCGGGGAGGAAGGCCTGACCGGGCCAACGGCGGAGGTCTGAGGGACGGCGCCGGGTCTGTGGGGTGCGGGGAATCGTGGCTCTCCTGTCTGGAGTACCCCCGAGGCGGATCAGCGCCGCTCGAGTTCAAGATACGCGCGGTTGAGCAGCTTCCCGCTCGCAGGCCCGATGCGCTCGCGAGCCAGACGCGGGCTGTCGGCCGCGAACTCCTGCGGGTTCTCGTCCATGCCGGCGGTGCGCTGCTCCGCCTCAAAAGAGACGGAGCCGGCGGGGCCGGGACGCAGGCGAGACAGATCGTGGGCGTCCGGGTGGGGGGGGGCGTCCTGGCCGAGGCCTACCCCTGCGAGGTTAGCCTGCCCTGGAGCGGGGCGGGGACCGGCCCAGGGATGCTTCCGGCCGCGACCCCTCCCCATGGATGTCCCTTGTTCTTATGCAGATCAGCATTATGCTGGTTTGCATAAGGATGCGATTCCTGGACCGCGAGCAAGAGCTGGAGCGCCTCGACAGCCTGGCACAGGACGGAGAGGGAGGGCTTGCGGCGATCTATGGCCGCCGGAGGCTCGGCAAGACCCGCTTGCTGGTCGAATGGTCGCAGCGCCACGGGGGCGTCTATTGCGTCGCGGACCAGTCAGCGGCCGCAGTCCAGCGACGATGGGTCTCGTCCGCGGTCGCGGCGCGGCTGCCGGGCTTCGACGAGATCGAGTACCCGGACTGGAGGACGCTGCTCAGCCGTTTCGCCCGGGAAGCCCAGACCGCCGGCTACCGGGGCCCGTTCATCCTCGACGAGTTTCCCTACTTCGTCCTGTCGGCGCCCGAGCTGCCGAGCATCCTCCAGAACTGGATCGACCACGAGGCGCGGCAAGCCCGCCTCTCCGTAGCGATCGCCGGATCGAGCCAGCGCATGATGCAGGGCTGGGTCCTTGCGCCCGATGCGCCGCTTTACGGCCGGGCTCGGGAAGTTCTCCCGATCCAGCCGCTCGCGGTCGACCTGCTGAGCTCGGTCTTCGAGCTCCGATCCATGCAGTCCTTGGTCGAGACCTGGGTCGCCTGGGGCGGTGTGCCTCGCTACTGGGAGCTCGCGGCTCCCGGCGCCGAAAGCATCACGGCGGCGATCGACCGTCTGGTCTTGGATCCGCTCGCTCCGCTGCACCGTGAACCCGACCGGATCCTGCTCGAGGAAGTGCCTGCGGCCGCGGAGGTTCGCCCGGTGCTCGACGTCATCGGAACAGGCGCCCACCGAGTCTCCGAGATCGCGGGACGCCTCGGCCGGCCGGCGACTTCGCTCGCGCGGCCGCTCGATCGACTGCTCGGGCTCGGCTTGGCGCGAAGGGAAGTCCCCTTCGGAGAATCCGAGAAGGTGGCCCGCCGCAGCCTCTACCGCATCGATGACCCGTTCTTCCGGATGTGGTTCAGGGTCGTGGCGCCCAATCGCGGATTGCTCGCTGTCGCAACACGGGCGGAACGGCTCGCCGTGCTGGAGCGCCACTGGACCGGGCTTTCTGCCGAGACCTTCGAGGAGCTGGTGCGCGCGCGCCTGCCGCACCTCAGTCGTTCGTCGGCGCTGGGGAAGCACGGTCCATTCGCAACAGGGTCACGGTGGTGGCGAGGGAGCGATCCCGAATGGGACGTCGTGAGCGAATCCGAGGATGGCGTCCTGCTCCTCGGGGAAGTCAAGTGGAGCGCTCGTTCCCTGGGCCGCGAGTCGATCGCCGCTGCTGTGGGTCGACTCGCCACCCGAGCCCCGCCGGCCCTGCCTCGGCGGTTCGCCCAGCATCGTCCCATCCGGGTTCTCTTCGTTGCCTCGCTCCAATCCGGAGTGCCTCGGCGGTTTGGAGACGTGCTCGTCGTCACCGCGGACCAGTTCCTCGGACACATCAGTCGCCGGCGTTCGTGAGCCTCGCGAAGCTCGACGAAGGGCGGGCGTCGGTGCCGCCCTCGAGCCCGAAACCTGCGACTGGTTCCAGACTGTCCGGCCGCGCTTGCCGAAATGCGGGCGCGAGCGCAAGGTAGGGCCCGAATGGCCCCGCAGCCCCGCGATCCCGAGGACCGGATCTCCCGCCGGCGGCCGGTGAAGAGGGGCGTGAGCCCGGTGTTGATCGGCGCGCTGGTCGTCGTGATCCTCGGCGGCGGCGCGGTGGTGGCCGTGCTCAGCAAGAAGGGGCTGCTGCAGCAGCCGGCGACCGCGGCCGAGACGGCCAAGCCCAAGCCGTTCGCCGATCTGCCGCCGGAGACGCCGCCGCCGCGCAGGGGTGGGGGGGCGGTGCCGGGGCGGGCGTTCGGGCTGGCGACGGCGCCGGCGGATCTTGTCGAGCACCCGGCGTGGCAGGAGGCGGTCGCGCTGGCGGCGCAGGCGGACGTGCTCTACGAGCAGGCGGTGGCGGCGATGAACGCCGACGATCGCGCGACGCTCAACGCGATGGGGAACGCGGCGAAGAAGAAGTACAACGAGGCGGCGGAGCTGACGGCCGAGTGGGAGGAGGAACTGTTCGCCAAGTACGGCGAGAACGATCCTCAGGTGCGCGAGATCAAGCGCGAGCGCACCCGCTGGTTCAAGCGACTGGACTGGTTGCTCAAGAGCACCAGCCGGTGAGCGCGGAGCCGGCGCGGAGGGCGCTGGTCACCGGGGCGTCGTCGGGGATCGGCGCGGCGGCGGCGCGGCTGCTCGCCTCGCGCGGCTACCGCGTCGCGTTGTTGGCGCGTCGGCGCGAAGCGCTCGAGCAGGTCGCGGCGTCGCTCGCGGGCCACGGGCACCTGACGCTTCCGTGCGACGTGCGCGACGAATCGGGTGTGCGCGAGAGCTTTGCCGCCGTGGGGGCCGATTTCGGCGGGCTCGATCTGCTCGTCAATGCGGCCGGCTGCGGCTACCGCGGGCGGGTCGAGGAACTTCGGCTCGACCACACGAGGGCGGTCCTGGAGACGAACGTGCTCGGCCTCGTCGTGTGCTGCCGCGAGGCCTTGCCGCTCCTGCGCGGGGGGCGCAACGCGGTCGTGGTCAACGTCTCCTCCGTCGTCGGACGCCGCGGGATTCCGGGGCAGGCCGTCTACGCCGCGAGCAAGGCGGCGGTGGACTCGATCGGCGAGGCGCTGAGGCTGGAGTGGGCGAGCGAGAAGATCGCCGTGTGCACGCTCAGCCCGACCTTGACGCGCACCGGCTTCTTCGCGGCGCAGCCCAATCCTGCTGGGCTTCCGGATCCGGACTTGGCGCGGGCCTGGAGCGCCGAGCGGGTGGCGCTCGAGATCCTGGCGCTCGACCGCCGGCCGCGCCCCGAGCG
>DATKBQ010000331.1:0-2178 GCA_035546375.1 Planctomycetota bacterium
GAAGCAGATGCGGGCCGGACGCGCCATCCAGGCCAAGCGTAGGAGCGGCCCACGAGGTGAGCCGTCTTCGAAGCAGATTCGTCACACTTCCGACCCGAACCTGCATGGAATGCTGAAGTGCAAGACCTGACACCGGGACTCAGAACGGAGGGGAGACCGCAACGCTGTGATCTCACACGCCGCGGCGAAGGCTCGCCGAATCGTTAGGCGCCGGGTGTTCTGGATCGGGTGCGCGCGCCTGTTGGCCTGGCTGGCCGCGGCGCGTCGAGGACCTGGAACTCGATCCTCTTGCCGAGCACGGCAGCGAGCCTCGACACGGTCGAGAGTTTCGCGTCGGCGTTGCCGGACTCGAGCCGCGCGACCTGCGCCTGCGAGGTTCCCAGCGCGGCGGCCACCTCCGTCTGCGTCAGCCCCGCGGCCTGCCGCTCCGCCGCCAACGCCCGCAGCAGCTCCCGCCGGTTGAGCGCCGCCTCGACGAGAGCCGGGAAGCCCGGATTCCGCCTTGTTCGCTCCTCGATCATCTCGGCCAGAAAGTCGCTCATTCACACGCTCCTTGTCTCTATACCGCCCGGAGTATACCACGGATGGTCTTGGCCCGGCAGGGCTGGAGCTCAGCGCCTACCACGGTGGCGCCAGTCGCGCAGCCGCCGCTTCGCCAACTCGATCTTCGCTCGCGGCGTCTTCTGAGTCTTCTTCGAGAAGCCCTCCAGCGAGAGCAGCACCTGATCGTGCTTCCCCTCCAGGGCAAACAGAATTCGAAAGGACTGCTGCTTGCCTCGGCCTTCACCTCGTGGATCTCGCCCTCGAGACGCTCGGCGACCGCGAGCCCATGCCGCTCGACGTCCTTCATCGCCGCCAGAACCTCCGCCGCATCGCCCTCGTCCAAGCCCGCGATGAAGTCACGGACCGGCCTGCGCCCAGCCGCCGTCCGATAATCGCGCCACCGCCGCCTCGGCTCCGCGCGAGCACGCTTCCGCCTCCCGGCCATGCATCGACCATAGCCCTAGGTTCAGACGCAAGCCTCCGCCGCTCGCGGCCCAGGTTCTCCGCAGTGCGCCGATGCTCCGCTCGTCGCGATCGCTGGCGTGGTTGCGCTCGCTGCCGAAGAGGGAGAGCAGCGCATCGCTGGCAAGGAGCCGCCGCGCTGGGCGAGTCCTGCGGTCTGCCGGTAGCTGCTCCAGCCGTAGTCGGCTGGGTGAGCGCAGCGGGCCGGACGCGCCATCCAGGCCAAGCGTAGGGCCGGCCCACGACGTGAGCCGTGCTCGTGCCGGATTCGTCACACTTCCGACCCGAACCTGCACGGAGTGCTCAAGTGCAAGACCTGACACAGGACCCCCAGGACCCCCACCGGTCACAGGGCCTTTCGGCTGAGGTTAAAGGTCTCCTGGAGGGCGCGGGCCGAAGCAGTTG
The DNA here is from genome assembly GCA_035546375.1 of Planctomycetota bacterium. Classification (GTDB taxonomy): domain Bacteria; phylum Planctomycetota; class UBA1135; order UBA1135; genus DATKBQ01. Next base: position 1,411 of record DATKBQ010000331.1, read on the forward strand.
AGATTCCGGGAACGGACGCGAGGAGCGCCTCGGCTGTCTCCTCGCCCGGCTTCGGCCGGCGCCGTTGGGCGTAGGCGGGCCGTTCCGCCGCCGGCCCGATCTCTTGGCAGCGGACGGCGAGGCGGTGGATCCAGAGGGCCGAGTCGCGCGCTGGTAGCCGCTGCGGAGGAGGGCGATCCCCTGGTCGATCGCCGCCAGGCAGACGCCGCGGATGGCGTTGTGATGGAGCGGGCCGCGGTCGATGTCGCTGCCCTCGATCAGCAGGTACGGAAATGCGCAGGCGGCGCGGAGCTTGCCGAGCTGCGGCCAGAGGCGGCCCTTGAGCACGGCGGCGTGGAGGTCGAGCACCCGCTTGCGCTCGACGAGCGTGTCGGCGCCCACGGCGTAGTCGCCCGCCGGGAGCGGCGCGGTCTCGATCTCGGCGCCGAGCTCGGCGAGCGTCTCGGCGATGCCGCTCTGCCGCTCGTGCACGTCGACGATGATCTTCACCGGCTTCGCCTTCGCGCGGGCCACGAGCGTATTCTCGCGCTCCGTCCGAGGCCACTTGGTATGCTGGCATACGTGAAGCGAACGACGGTGAAGATCCCGGACGAGCTCGACGTTCGGCTCCGCCTCGAGGCCAGGCGTCGGGGGCTGACGATCTCCGAGCTCACTCGCGAGGCGATCGAGGCGCACCTCGGCGACCGGCGCCGACGCCGGCTGCTGGCAGCGGGCGCCGGCAGCAGCGGCCGGCGGGACATCTCTGAGCGGATCGAGGAGATTCTCCGC
>DATKBQ010000332.1:0-2900 GCA_035546375.1 Planctomycetota bacterium
CGTCACGGCGGACACGCGTTGCCGCTACCAGCTGAACGCGTTCGGCCAGGGCCTATGGGCGTACTGCGACATGGGCGTCGACCTGGCGCCCGCGGGCACGGCGACCGCCGACGTCTCGAAGTACGGGCGCATGCCCGGCGGTGAGGCGCGGCAGTGCACCGGCAACACGGGCCGGACCCTCTTCGCCGGCCGCGGATTCGCGAGCAACACGTTCAGCGTGTCGCCGAGGTTGGGCCTGCTCGACAACCAGCTCCAGGTGTACGCGCTCGCCGAGGGCCAGTACGGCCGCGTGGGCACGGACAACGTGCACGCGTGGGGCCACATCTACAACGGCTCGGCAATCTCCCGGGTCGAGGACGACCCGATGTGGGTGGCCGCCGACCGGGCGAACAGCACGGCGTGCGGTTGGGACAAGTGCCTCTACGACGCCGACTTCTGGAAGCTGCGCGAGGTCGGGGCGCGCTACACCCTGCCGCAGGCGTGGGTGCAGCGGACCGGAGCCCAGCGGGCGTCGCTCGCGGTCTCCGCGCGGAACCTGTGGACGATCTGGCAGGCGACCAAGGAGATCAACGGCATGCCGCTCATCGACCCGGAGTTCGGGAACATCGGAGCGACCGGTGAGAGCAACTTCTGGGAGCAGCCGGCGCTCACGAGCCTGAACGCGACGCTGCGTGTGACCTTCTGATTCGCAGCTGACTTGGAGACGGGCCGGCGGCGCGGGGCGATCGAGCCCCGCCCGCCGGCCAGCCAGCCAATCGACTCTTAATAGGACGGATATAAGTGATGCGACAGACAATATTGTCCGAAAGGGGGGGGAGGAGGGCGGCTCGGTCGCTGACTTTGGGCGTCTCGCTCGGCGCGCTGAGCGCCTGCGACGACCTGCTCGACGTCGAGCTGACGCACCTGCTCACGGAGGAGGCGATCGCGGGAGCGGAGACCGCGCAGCTTCAGGTCATGTCGGCCATCGCGCTCTTCGAGTGCGGGAGCTCCGCGTTCGCGTGGCCCATGCTCGGAAACGAGGACGTGCTCGAGTCGATCGCGGGCGTGGCCGGCGGCGCGCACGTCTGGCGGGTGACGCCGGGCACGGGCACGTGCGACACGGCGTCGACGACTCAGAACTGGTTCGACCAGTTCATGGGCGCACGGACGTTGATCTCGACCGACCCGGCCAAGCTCGCGCCCACGGGGAGGGGCTACGTGAGCAACTACCTGGTCGGGGTGGAGGGGGCCGCCGAGGGCGTCTACGACAAGCTGACCGACGGCCGCTACCCGCTCGGGGCCCCGCGGGAGAGGCTCGCCGCGATCGCCGCGGTTTACATGGGGGCGGTGCTGGGCCACTTCGGCCAGTTCTACTGCGAGGGCGCGCTCGACCTGAGCGAACCCATCACTCCCGACGGATTCCTCGCGCTGGCCGAGGATTGGCTCACCAACCGGGCGCTCGGGCACATCGCGAGCTACGGTGATTTCGCGCTGCCGAACGGCGCAGCGCCGAGGCGCGCAGAACACGGCGCTCGCGCTGCGGTCGCAGACCCGCTGGGCGAGGGGGAACCTCGTTGGCGCGGACGCGGACGCGGCCGCGGTGCTCGCGGCGGACCCAGACTTCACGTTCTGGGTGACGCGCGAGAGCGGTGAGCAGCGGCGGAACAAGACGCGCCATTCGGCCACCGAGGTGCGCTTCTCCGGAATGCTCGGGCGGATCGACTGGTGGAACCCGTCGCAGCGGGCGCCGAACCCCGCGACGGGAGAGCTCTGGACCAACCCCATTCCGTTCACCGGCTACGTCTTCCTGGGCGTCGGGCCGGAGGGCGAGACGTTCGAGACGGATCACCTGCCGCTTACCTGGGCCGAGCAGGCCCGGGACGCGAGCGGGAACCCTGTCCCGCTCGCCAACGGCGCCGTCGCGGACACGCGCGTGCCGCACCTCTTCGGCAACGTCCAAGGCCCGGGGCTGCGCGAGAATCCTGAGTACTATCTCAGCGATTCCGAGGACGAGCCGTACGCGAGCTGGAGGGAGCTGACGCTGATCCGGGCCGAGTACGCGCGCTCGCTGGGCGACCTCGCGGGGGCGATCGGATTCGTGAACGTGCTGCGCACGTTCCACGGCCTGCCGACCATCTCCGGGGCGCACGAGACGGCGCTCCTGGCCGACCCCGACGAGGTCCGCGCCATGCTCCTGGAGGAGAAGCGCAGGGAGCTGTTCAGCCAGAGCGCCCGGTACCTGGCGACCAAGATCCAGAACACCGACCTGCGCTGGTTCCCCAGAGCGCAAGGGGCGACACCCTTCCAGGGGTACAACCTCCAGGGCGGCGTCCGCTTGGGGTTTCCGGCCGACGAGTACACGCTGAACCCGAACTTTGCGGCGTTGGGCGACATCAGCGCGGTACGCGGCAGCATGTGCGATGAAGGGCAGAGGCCGCGCTACTAGACCGCGCTTTTAGACCGCGGTTCTAGGAGTCTCAGGCTCCGCGAAGCACGCGGCTCGAGGGTGGGCCCGGGGGCGACTGCCCCCGGGCCCAGTCCTTATGTGCCAGGCATGCCTTGGATCTGGAGTGAGAGTCTCTAAGGCCGGGATCAGGGCGTAACTACGGGACGCGGCACCCCTGTCAGCCGTCCAGAATCGCCGCCTGTCAGCCTTGCGCCGCCAAGCGGCGGGGCGTACGCTAGCCTTGGAACGGTCCCGGAACAGCCGGGGTCGGTCGTAAAACTGTCCTCTTCGACAGGAGAAAGCGGTAATGGACAAGTTCTCTCGTTCGCGCTTTACGCAGACTTTGGGAGGGCTGGCGGCGATGGTGCTGCTGGCGGCTCCCGGTCTCGCGGCGCAGACCGGCTCGATCGCCGGTCGCGTCATCGATGCACAAAGCGGTCAAACCGTCCCCGCGGCCCAGGTCTTCATCGCCGAC
>DATKBQ010000333.1:0-5993 GCA_035546375.1 Planctomycetota bacterium
TCGGTGACCGTGGTGCTCTCGAGAAGTCTTCCCGCTCACGTGAGCTTTCCCTGCCGGGGGTGCTCGCGTGGGCGCGGAGGGAGCTAGGAGTGGTCGCAGTGCGCGCTCTGTACTCCGTTTCGCGTGAGTTTGCTATCATGGTCGGCCGCACCAGGGCCCATCGATCCATGTCCAATACCTTCCTGGGGCCAGTCGCGGCAGCCCTCTTCATGGTCCTCACCGGACTCTCGGCGGGCGCGCAGACGCAAGTCTGGATCAAGCAGATCGGCGACCTCAACCAAGCCGACGGCGCGAGCGCATGCGCGCCGGACGCGTCAGGGGGCGTGTACTTGGCCGGTTGGACCGAAGGCAACCTCGGTGGGCCGCAGGCAGGGAGCAACGACCCGTGGGTGGCGCGCTACGACGTCGCAGGGAACCAGCTCTGGATCCGCCAGTTCGGGACTAGCCTGATCGATGTCGTGTTTGGCGCCGCCCCGGATGACGTCGGCGGTGTCTACGTTTGCGGTGTCACGACCGGCAGTCTCGGGGGTCCGCAGGCGGGCAATGGCGATGCATGGCTCGCGCGCTACGACAGCGCCGGCAACCAGCTCTGGATCCGCCAACTCGGGTCGAGCGCCGATGACCGCGCGCAGTTCGCTTCGGCCGACGGCGCCGGCGGCGTCTATATCGGCGGATGGACGTACGGCAACTTAGGTGGGATGAACCCGGGAGGATTCGATTGCTGGTTCGCGCGGTACGACGCTGCAGGGAACCAGCTCTGGGTCCGGCAACTGGGAACGAGCATGCACGATTATGGGCTTGCCGCTGCGCCGGACGGATTGGACGGCGTTTATGTCTGCGGCAGTACTACAGGCAGTCTTGCCGCGCCGAACGTTCCGGGGGACGATGATGCCTGGCTGGCGCGCTACGACGGTTCTGGAAACCAGGTCTGGATCCTTCAGTTCGGGGGGGACCTTGGCGCCGGGGCTTTCGGCGCAGCACCGGACGGCACCGGAGGGGTGTACGTGGCTGGTGGAGTGAATGTTGGCATTCCCGACACCTTTGTCGCGCGCTTCGACAGCGCGGGGAACCGGCTCTGGATTCGGCAGTTCGGTTCGAGCGCCTACGACAGAGTCTACGCCAGAGTATACGCGGCTGCTGGTGGCGCATCCGGAGTCTACTTGGCTGGCTCGACCCTCGGCAGCCTCGGTGGTCCGAACGCAGGCAAGGAGGACGCCTGGCTGGCACGCTATGACAGCGCGGGGAATCAGCTCTGGATCCTTCAGCTCGGAACGAGTGAGCACGACAGGGCGAATGCTGCCGCGATCCATGCGTCGGGCGGGGTCTATGTCGCCGGCGAAACACTTGGCGACCTCGCCGCGCCGAACTTCAACAACATGTATGACGGATGGTTGGCCCGGTTCGACGAGCCCTGCGCGGGCTGGAACTACTGCACCGCCAAGACGAACTCCGCGGGATGCGTCCCATCGATCACCGCAAGCGGCATGGTGAGCGCCAGCGCCGGCAGCGGATTCACACTCACCACGAAGAACCTGCTCGCCAACAAGTTCGGCATCTACTTCTACAGCAAGGGCGGCCAGCAGCTCGTGCCTTTCCAGGGGGGAACGCTGTGCACGAAGGCGCCCCTCGTGCGCACGATGCTCCAGAACTCCGGTGGCATGCCGCCATGCGGCGGTTCCTTCCAGATCGACTTCAACGCCTACATCGCGAGCGGCAAGGATCCGGGCCTGGTCGCCGGCCAGCAGGTGTGGGTTCAGACCTGGAGCCGCGACCCGGGCTTCGCGCCGCCGAACAACACCAGCCTGAGCGACGCGGTCACCTTTACGATCTGCCCGTGAAAGCGCCGATGAGGACCGGCGACTCGTAGGAAGCTAGGAGCCGGGTGGCCACTGCCTCCTGGAGGTTCCGCCGATGATCGTCCGGGCCGGCGACGGGGACGAGGGGAGAGCGCTGTTGTTCCTGGAACGCTGGACGGACCTGGGATGCTCGCCCGTCGCCGGACGTACGCTTGACCCCTGCGGACCCCGCGAATGTGGCGAACGTGCCGGTGACATTCCTGCCCTGAAGTCGAGTGAGCTGAGTGGTTACCTGCGCCGCTCGAAAACCCATCCGACGAGCGGCCTCAGCTTTCGTCCGGTGCGCGTGGAATTCGCGTCAACGCGCGCACGCTACTCCGGCCGGAACCCGCGCAGGCCGGCGGCGTCGGAGACCCACAGGCGCCCCCCGCGGATCTTCGAGTTGGGGGCCTCCCAGGCGACGAACATCCACTCGCCGCTGCGCTTGACCGTGAACAGCGCCTCCCCCGAGGCGGCGCGGCGCACGGTGTAGTGCCGCTCGCCGACCTCGACCGAGAGCGGTCCCCACGGCGAGGCAAGCGTCCGTCCGAGCCCCGTGCGCCGGCGCAGCACCGCCAGCCCGGCGCTCGAGCCTTGCGGCAGCTCGGTGCGCGATTCACTCGCGGCCGCCGCCGCGACCTCGCAGCTCTCCGGCTTCAGGCGCGTCTCCCACACCGCCGTGCGCCCGTCGAGGAAGCGCGCCGTCGCGCCGAGGGTGGTCGGGACCGGGCCGTCGACCGGCGGTGAGCCGATGCTCACCGGGCCCTCGATCCGGCCGCTGGCAGCTTCGATCAGCCACGCCGCGCCGTCCTCGCTCAAGCACAGGAGGACGCCCGGCCGGCGCGGGAGGAAGACCGGCGCGCGGGCGATGCCGCCGAGGGTGTCGAGGCGGATCTGCCACAGCGTGCGCCCGTCGCGCGAGAGGCGGGCCACGTCGCCCGCGCGGCTGGCGACGATGTAGTCCTCCTCGACCGAGACCGGCATCGCCTCGACGCGTGCCTCGCCGGCCCACCAGCGCTCGGGGTTGCGCGACATCAGGACGGTCTGGTCGGCGGGCGAATCGATGGCCACGGTTTCGCTCCCGTGGCCGGGCAGCTCGAGCACGAGCTCGACGCGCTCGCCGATCGTGGAATCGAGCACGAACGGCGTGACGCGCACGCTGCCGTCCTTCAGCCGCGCGCGCGCCCCGCTCGGGCGGGTTTCCACGCGCCAGGGCAGGAGGTGCTCGCCCGGGTTCGGGCAGGCGTCCTCGAGGGCGGCGCGCGCGCCGGCGTGGTTGCCCGCGGCGGCCATCTCGCGCGCGCGGATCACCGCCGCGTGGTGCCCTTCGACCGCCGCGATCTCGCGGGCGAGGAGCTGCGCCAGCTTCTCCGAGCCCTCCATCCCGACCAGGCGGTGGAAGGTCTGCACCGAGCGCTCGAGGTCCCCCGCCTGGGCGTGGGCGCGGGCCGCGGCGAGCAGCATGTCCTGCAGCTCGACCCGCTCGCGCTCCAGGCGCTTCTGGCGCTCGGCCGCGCGCGTCTCGTCGCGCTGCACCAGGCTCTTCTCGACCGAGCGCAGGCGCACCTGGAAGTTCTCGAGCAGGCCGCTCGGCTCGCGCTCGGCGGCGAGCGCGAGCAGGTCGCGCGTCAAGCGCGCCAGGCGTTGCTCGCCGTGCAGCCGATCGGACGAGTCGTCGCCGGGCGGTCCGAGCTCGGCGACCGCCTGCTCCAGCCGCGCGGCGATCCCCTGGAGCAGGTCTCCGATCGGCGGCCACGTCTCGCGCACCTGGGTGAGCTCCGGCGGCTCCGGCAGGTCCAGGGCGCGGCGGAAGCTGAGCAGGGGGTCGCCGAGCGTGCACTCGAGCTGGCACTCGCGGTAGCGCTCGAGCCACTCGTCGCGCCGCGCGCCCTCCTCGATGCGCAGGCGATCGACCAGCGCGGCGCGCAGGGTCTCCACGCGCTCCGAGCGGTCGTCGGCGAAGCCGGCGTCGAGCATGCGCAGGGCGAGCACAGGGCGATCCCTGTAGTCGTTGATCTCCTCCAGCCGCCGCTCGTAGTCCTGGTCCAGGCGCACCTGCACCAGGGCGACCAGCGCCAGCACGAGCAAGGCGGCGAAGCCGACCATCGAGTTGCGGCGCTGGCGCCTTCCGCGCGCGGAGCGGTTGCGCGCCGCGGTCAAGAGGCTGCGCGCCTCGCGCTGCGCCGGGTTGGCCAGGAGCAGGCTGCGCAGCGGCCCGATCGCCTTGTCGGGCAGCTTGGCGTCGATCAGCGTGCGGCAGGCCTCCACGATCCAAGGCGTGGCGTCGGCCACGAGCCCGGCGGCGAGCATGCGCGTCCCGAGCTCCAGGCGCATGCTGGTGGTTTCCGGCAGCCGCGACGCCGCGGCGCGCAGCAGGACGCCCGCGCGGAGGCGGCAGCCCGCGTCCTGGAACTTGCGCGCCAGCTTGAGCAGCTCGCCCATCGAGGGCGCTTCGGCCTCGTCCCCGCTGGCGAGCTGCCACTGCACCAGGCGCAGCTCGGCGATCGGGTCGTGGCGGTGGTGCTTGCGCAGCTCCCGCCAGCGCGCGATCGAGGCGCGCGCGTCGCCATGACGGCTCTCGAGCCGCTTGAGCAGGGTGCGCGTGTCGCGCGCCTCCATGCTGGAGAGCACCGCCGGGAGCTTGCCCTTCTGCCACTCGGCGAGCAGGAGCTCGGCGTCGCCGAGCGGCATGGGGCCGCACTGGGCGCGGTGCAGCCAGCCGCTCAGGCGCGAGGCGGCGCGCGAGAAGTGGTTCTGCGACAGCTCGCGCTGGGCCAGGACGAGCAGCTCGCGCGGGTCCGCCAGGCGCAGGTAGCCGCGCGCGCAGAGCTCCTGCACCGTCGCCCTGCACTGGCGCTCCGGCCATCCGAGGCGGTCGCCGATCTCGCGCAGGTTGCTCATGCCGTCGCACTGGCCCCAGAAGCGCTCCATCGCCGGCGAGGGCACGCTCGGATCGAGCACGCGCGGCACGTCGTGGACCGAAGCGGCGAGCGGGCCCTCCTGCGAGCGGCACTCGTCGGAGAGGCGCGCGTACTCGAGCAGCAGGTACTCGACGGAGATGCCCTGGCAGTGAACGGGCACCTTCATCTCGAGCCGGCCGCCGCCGGTCTCGATCCGCCCGAGCTGCGGCTCGGCCTCGGTGGGCGGCGCGCTCGGACGCGGCAGCGGACCGGGCTCGAAGCGGAAGTGGACGCCCTCGCAGTCGAGCAGGGCGAACATCGTCTCCAGGCGCGCGGCGTAGGCGATCTCGCTCATGCGCAGCCGGTCGATGCGCTGGCTCGGGTCCTTGACCCAAGCGCGCTCGCTGCGCCGCCGCCAGATCTCCGGATCCTCGTCGGGCTCCGGCAAGAGGAAGATCTGCCCGCCCTGGAGCCCGAGCGTGGCCCCGAGCCCGCCGCCGCGCAGCGTCAGCACCCCCTCCCGCCCGCCCCGCGCGAGCCCCTGGAGGAGCTCGCCCAGGCCGATGCCGGCGACATCGCCTTGGAAACTCATCTCGCGCGGGGGACGTATCGGCGCGAGGCGGGGGGAGGGCATTAGGGGGACGGGGGCGGGAGGGGGGTGTTGGGGGGCGCGGAAGGGTGGTTTGGGTCTAAGGTGGGTCGAAGGGGAGGCGCCGGCGGGGGATCAGGGTGGAGGACGGGCTCGCAGGGCCGCCGCCCCGTCTACGCTGAAGGTAGGGCGGTGCAGGGGCGCCCGGCACCCGCGCCAGCAAATGTTCCCCCAATCAAACCGATCGAACCGGGCGTTGCCCTTCACCGACGCGCCTCGGTCCGGCCACCCCGCGAGGCGCACACGACACAAGCCTCGTCAACTCGCGCCCTCGTTCAGTCCGGGCTCGCGCGCTCCCTCAGCCGCTCCAGATCCTCCTCCGTATCGAGATCATCAAGAATCTCCCTCGCGCTCACCTCGACCGCCAACACCGGCTCGGCGCGCCCGCGCAAGTCCCGCAGCGGCGCACCGTCACCCATCCCCTCCAGCTCGAGCAAGAGCTCGCCTCCAACCACCACCGGATGCCCGAACCGCCTCCGCCCTTCCCCTTCCACGACGAACGGCGCCAGCCATCCCCGCGCCGGCGCACCCGCGGCGGCCCACTCCCCGGCCAACGCCTCGAACACCTCGCGCGGCACCAGGGGCACGTCCACCGGCGCCAAACACAGA
>DATKBQ010000334.1:0-13403 GCA_035546375.1 Planctomycetota bacterium
CCGGGGCGCGGTCGTGGAGTCAGCCGGCGGGATCCTGCGCGTCAGTGGCGGCTCGGTTCGTGCCTTCGTCGCGCTGCCCGAAGTCTCGCCGCCGGCCGGCTGCAGCGTGGTCCTCCACCTCGACCTCGAGAGCCCGCGCGACGCCCAACTGCAGATCTTCTACCGCACCCGCGCGACGCCTGAGTACCTCCCCAAGCAACACGTCCAGGAGCCTGTCCGGCGCGGGCGGAACCGGCTGTACCTGGAGCTCGCGGCAGAGGACCTGACGGGCAGGCCGCTGCTGCGTCTGCCCGTGGCGAGCTATCGGCTCCACGCCGTCGAGGCGCGCGCCGTGGCGCGCTGACTGTCTCCGCGCTCGCGCGACCTCGGATGGCGTGAAGGCCGGCCCTCCGTACACAGTCAAGGCTGCAAATGGTCCTTATGACCACTGGAGGAGGGACCGGCCGGACAGCATGCTATCAAACCACCGTGGCCCGGCGAAGCCGCCGAAGGGCTTCGTGCGGGGGCGGTCGCGGCTGGGCTCAGTAGTCGTAGACGTCGAGCGGCGGCGAGGCGAGCCAGGCGATCAGCACGGCGCCGGCGACGGGGACGAGCACCAGGGCGGCGCGTGCCAGGACGCCGCGGGCGCCGCTGATCGCAGCCCAGCGGCCGCCTTCGCCGAGGAGGCCGGCCGCGGGCGCAAAGCCGAGCAGGAGCGCCGCTGACGGCGGCAGGTCGGCGACGAAGGAGCCGGCGACCCACAGGGAGCCGAGGATCAGGGCGGCGGCGCCGGCTCCGCCGCGGGCGAGCGAGAGCGAGGGGCGGAGCCAGCTGGCGGCGAGCGCGGCTCCCGCGATCGCCGCGAAGCTGGCGGAGAGCAGGGCGAGCTTGGCGGAATTGGCCAAGAGGAGCGCGGCAGCGCCGCCCGCGGAGGTGATCCACAGCGCAAGCGGGATCGAGGCGCCGCGGCGGCGGGCGGCCCAGCGCTCGCACAGGCTCCAGGCGGCCACCAGCAGCAGCGCGAGGGCGGCGAAGACGAGCACCGTGCGCCCGAGGTCCCAGCGCGCCGCGAAGTTCCGGAGCAGGAGCCACGGCACCAGGGCGCAAGCGGCGAATCGCAGCGAGAGCGCGATCGGATGCGGCACGGCGAGCGCGGCGCACGCGGCGAGCAGGGCCGCGATGGCGCTCCAGAAGATGCCGCCGGTCGACTCGTGGGGTGGGAAGGGCGGCGGCGCGCGTCCGGCCCCGAAGGCGAGGGCGAAGCCGCCGGCGAGCGCGAGCGCCCCCGCGAAGGCCCTCGGCGCTCGCCTCTCGGCGTCGTCTCGGCGGCGCCACGCCGCGAAGAGCAGGGCCCCGGCCAAGAGCGCCGGGAGGAGCAGGCCGTAGAGGAGGAAGCCTTGCGGGAGCATGGCCGGCGCGCCCCAGTTGGCGCAAAGGCGCCGGCCCAGTCAACGCTGGCGGATTGGAGGGCGGCCGCCGCCCCGGCGATACTGGACGTTCATGCAGCGCACGCTCGAGCCCGAGGTGATGGACACGCCCGAGGAGGCCGATGGCTACGACGCCATGGACCACTCCGAGCCGAACGCGGCCTTCGTCGCCCGGCTCGTGCAGCTCGGGGCGCGCGGGCGGATGCTCGACGTCGGGACGGGGCCGGGACACATTCCGCTGCTCGCCTGCGAGCGGATCGCGGACTGCCGCGTGGTCGCGGTCGATCTCGCGCGGCACATGCTGGCCCACGCCGAGCGGCACCGCGCCGCGTCGCCGCACGGAAGCCGCGTCGAGCTGCGGCTCGCGGACGCGAAGGGCCTGGACTTCGAGGATGACTCCTTCGACGCCGTCTTCAGCAACACGATCCTGCACCACATCCCCGAGCCGGAGCCCTTCCTGCGCGAAGCATGGCGGGTCCTGCGTCCCGGCGGCGTGCTCCTGGTGCGGGACCTGTTCCGGCCGGAGACGACCGCGCGCGCCCTGGAGCTGGTGCGCATGCACGCCGGCGATGCGACGCCCTGCCAGCAGGAGCTCTTTCGGGCGAGCCTGCACGCGGCACTCACGCCCGCGGAGCTCCTCGCGCTGTCCCGGTCCATCGGCATGCCCGGCGTGGAGCTGGCGATCGACAGCGATCGGCACATGTCCCTGCAAACTTCGGCGAAGGGCGTGGAGGTCGGCTCGCGGGGCTGGGCTTCGCCTTTCCGAACGGCCGCTGCAGTCGATCCCGCGCGCGGCGAAAGGGCATGAGGCGCGCGGCGCGAGCGGGCCCGCTCCGGGCTCGCCCGGCCCCGGGCGTGGAAAGGCCCGCGGCTTGCGCGTAGTGTCTTGGGACGAGCGCGGGCGCGCTCGGAAGGCATGGGTGGGGAAGCTTTGGCTTCGATGAGCTCGCCGCTGTCTCGGCCGGCGGAGCCCGACGGCGAGCCGGGCGACTTGGCCTTGGTCATGGGCGGCGGCGGTGCGCGCGCGGCCTATCAGGTCGGCGTGCTGCGCGGGCTCGCGCGCCTGCACCCGAAGATCAAGTTCCCGATCCTCACCGGCGTCTCGGCCGGGGCGATCAACACCGGGTTCCTCGCCAGCCACACCGACGACTTCGACCGCCGGGTCGAGCGCCTGTCGGAGCTGTGGCAGGGCCTGACCACGGACACGGTGTTCCGCTCCGACGCCTACGCGATGATCAAGACGCTCTTGATGTGGGGCCTGCGCCTGGTCGGCGGTGGCGGCAAGCTCACCACGCCCACGCGCGGCATGGTCGACACCTCGCCCCTGCGCGAGTTCCTGGAGAAGGCCATGGCCGCCGAGGACGGCGCGCTGGTCGGCGTGCGCGAGAACCTGGCCAGCGGCTGGCTCAAGGCGGTCGGCATCACCACCACCGACTACACCACGGGGCAATCGATCACCTTCGTGCAGGGACGCGAGCTCTCGACCTGGGACCGGCCGATGCGGCGCGGCATCCTGACCGAGCTGACGGTCGCCCACGTGCTCGCCTCGGCCTCGCTGCCGCTCTTCTTCCCGGCCGTGCAGATCGGCGACCAGTGGCACGGCGACGGCGGTGTGCGTCTGACCGCTCCGCTCGCGCCGGCCTTGCACCTGGGCGCCGAGCGCATCCTCGCGATCTCGACGCGCTACCAGAAGTCGAGCGTCGAGGCGGACCGCCCGACCACCGTCGGCTACCCGCCGCCGGCGCAGGTGCTCGGCATCCTGTTCAACGCGATCTTCCTGGACATGCTCGACTACGACGCGCTGAACATGGACCGCCTCAACCGGCTCCTGCGCGAGGTGCCCGAGGAGAAGCGCATGGGGCTGCGCACGGCGGATCTCTTGATCATCCGGCCTTCCCAGGACCTCTCGCTGCTCGCCTCGCGCTACGAGCCGCGGCTGCCGCAGCCCTTCAAGTTCCTCACCCGCAGCCTGGGCACCCGCGAGACCAAGAGCCCCGACTCCCTGAGCATGGTGATGTTCGAGGAGAAGTACATCCGCCACGCCATGCAGCTCGGCGAGGAGGACGCCCGGCGGCGCGGGCCGGAGCTGGCCGCGTTCGTCGCGGGCGAGAAGCTGCCGTCGATCCAGCAGACCGGCTTCTGGCGGATCTGAGCGCCGGCGCCGGGCCGGGCCGCAGGCGCGGGCGATGCGCCGCGGGCCGGATCCGCTAACCTGTCGCGCCGCGCGCCCAGCCGAGCGCCCCAGGAGGTCCGATGCCGATCCTCTCGATCCTCGCCGCAGTGACGTGCGCGGCGCAATCGCCCGCCGCGGCGCCCGAGCTCGTCCCGTACGAGGAGCTGGCGCGCCGCCTGCGCGCGGTCGCCTCCGAGCACCCCGGCGCCGCCGACGTGCTCCCCTACGGCCGCTCGCGCGAGGACCGCGAGCTCCTTGCGCTGCGCATGCCCGCCGGCGAGCCGCCGCGCGGCAAGCCCGCGATCTTGGTGGTCGCCAACATCGAGGGTCCCGAGGTCTTCTCGAGCGCGCTCGCCCTGTGGCAGGCCGAGAGGATCGCCCACCGCTGGTCCACGGGCGGCAAGTCGCTCGACCTGCTCGACTCCGCCACCCTCTACGTCGTGGCGCGCGCCAACCCCGACGCCGCCGAGGCGCGCTTCCGCTCGCCGCGCCAGGAGCTCCAGGAAGGCGGGCGCGGCGTCGACAACGACCGCGACGGCCGCCAGGGCGAGGATCCGCCCTCGGACGTGGACGGCGACGGGCTCGTGACCACGATCCGAGTCGTCGATCCCGAGGGCGAGTGGATCGAGGACCCCGCCGACGCGCGCGCGATGATCCGCGCCGAAGCCGGCCGCGGCGAGGTCGGGCGCTGGAAGCTGTGGCCCGAGGGACGCGACCTCGACGGCGACGAGCGCGTGGCCGAGGACCCCGAGCACGACACCTGGCTCGGCCGCAACTTCGCCCAGGACTGGCGCGAGCACGACCCGACGGCGGGGCTCTTCCCGATGGACGAGCCGGAGGCGCGCGCGCTCGCCGACTTCGCCATCCTCCACAAGGACATCGCGCTGGTGGTGACCTACGGCGCGATCGACAACCTGGTCGAGAAGCCGAAGAGCGTGAAGAGCGGCGCGCCGGCCAGCAGGCGCATCCCCGCGCCGGGCGTGATCGAGCCCGACGCCGAGGTCCTGGCCGAGATCGGGCGGCGCTACGCGGAGATCACGGGCGCGAAGTTCAAGAGCCGCGCCGAGCCGGCGGGCTCGTTCCAGGAGTGGATCTACCAGCAGCGCGGGCTCATCCCGGTCGCGGTGGTGCCGTGGGACATCCCGATGGACGAGAAGCAGGGCGAGAAGTCGAAGCCCGCCGGTGAGCAGGAGGCCGAGGAGGGCGCCGAGAAGCCGGCCGAAGAGGCCGGTGAAACGCCCTCCGAGGAGGCTGGCGCCGAGAAGCCCTCCGATCCCAAGCGCGGCCGGGGCGACAAGGCCGGCGAGGACAAGCGCACGCCGAGCGACGACGCGAGGCGCCTGAAATGGATCGACGCGAAGGGCGAGTCCTCGCGCTTCGTCCCTTGGAAGCGCTTCGAGCACCCGGAGCTGGGCGAGGTCGAGATCGGCGGGTTCGCGCCCCATGCGCGGATCGAGCCGCCCGAGGCCGAGCGCGCGGAGCTGGCGGAGAAGCACCTCGAGTTCCTGAGCTTCCTGGGCGGAGCGCTGCCACGCGTCGAGCTCGGCGAGTGCGAGCTGACCGACCTCGGCGGCGGCCTGCTCGAGGTCGAGGCCGCCCTCACCAACCGCTCGCTCGTCCCGGCGCTGTCGGCGTCGGCCGCGCGCACCGATACGGTCCGGCGCCCGCGGGTGGTGCTCAAGCTGCCCGAGGGCGCCACGGTGGTCGCCGGGTTGCCGGAGACCCTCGTGCGCCGCCTCGGCGGGGCCGGCGCCCGCGAGGAGCTGCGCTGGCTGGTGCACGGCGCGCCGGCCGGCTCGATCGGGATCGAGGTCGACACCGACAGCGCCGGCACGGCGCGCTGCGTCCCGGAGGTGAAGCGATGAGCGCAACCTTCGCAGGGCTCGCGCTCGCCCTGGCGTCCCTGGCCCAGGAGCCGGCGAGCACGCCCGCAACGGGCTTCGCCGGCACGGCCGCGGGGAAGGAGCCGCGCGTCGAGATCGCCTGGAACCGCTTCTACGACGCCGACGAGATCTACGCGCTGCTCGACCGCCTCGCCGCCGCGTGGCCGGATCTCCTGCGCTACGCGCTCATCGGCCACAGCGAGGAGAACCGCGAGATGCGCGTGTACGTCCTGAACGACCCCGCGAGCGGGCCGGACACCTCGAAGCCGGCGATGTGGGTCGACGGCAACGTGCACGGGAACGAGGTGCAGGGCTCCGAGGCGGTGGTCTACTTGGCCTGGTACCTGCTCGAGAACCGCGGCCACAACCCCCAGGTCGACAAGCTGCTCGAGGGCAGCGCCTTCTACCTCCTGCCGATGGTCAACCCCGACGGGCGCGCGGCTTGGTTTCGCGACGCGCACACGGGCAGCTCCTCGCGCAGCGGCCGGCGGCCGGTCGACGACGACGGCGACGGGCGCTACGACGAGGACGGCCCGAACGATTTGGACGGCGACGGGCACATCGTGCAGATGCGCAAGCACGTCCCGGGCCAGGGCGACTACCGGCTCTCGGCGGACGACCCGCGCATCCTCGAGCGCGTACCCGACAACGACCGCGGCATCCGCGGGGACTGGATCCTGCTCGGCCAGGAGGGCCTGGACGACGACGGCGACGGGCGCATCAACGAGGACCCGCCCGGCGGCTACGACATGAACCGCTCCTGGCCCTCGATGTGGGAGCCCGACCACGTCCAGTACGGCGCGGGCCCCTATCCCTTGTACTGGAGCGAGACGCGCTCGGTCGCGCGTTTCATCTACGCCCACCCGAACATCGCCAGCGTGCAGTCGTTCCACAACGCAGGCGGGATGATCCTGCGCGGGCCCGGAGCCGAGGCCTTCGGGAACTATCCACGCGAGGACGAGCGCGTGTACGACGAGCTCGGGCGCAAGGGCGAGCGCATGCTGCCCTTCTACCGCTACATGGTCATCTGGCGCGACCTGTACACGGTCTTCGGTGGCTTCGTCACCTGGACCTACGAGGGCCTGGGGATCATCTCGTTCACCAACGAGCTGTGGAACGACCGGCAGCGCTTCCCCGCGCGCGGCCAGGCGCAGCCGTGGTGGGACGAGGGCCCCCAGGCGGATCGGCACTTCTTCGACGACGCGCTGATGATGGGCGACGGCTTCGTCGACTGGCACCCTTACGAGCACCCGCTGTACGGCCCGATCGAGATCGGCGGCTTCAAGAAGGACGTGGGCCGCGTGCCGCCCTCGTTCATGATCGAGGAGATGATCCACCGCAACGCCCTGTTCACGATCCAGCACGCGGCGGCGATGCCGAGGGTGGTCGTCGCCGAGCTGACGGCGACTGCGCTGGGCGGCGGGCTCCACGCGGTCGACGCGCTGTTCCGGAATGACCACGCGATCCCGACCCGCACGGCGCGCGCCGCGGGGCAGAAGATCGGCGCGCCGGACGTGTTCACGATCCAAGGCGAGGGGCTCGAGACGCTCGCCGGAGGCTTCCGCACCGACCGCTTCCGCCCGGAGCGCATCGAGCTGGCCGAGCGCGAACCCGGGCGGCTCCTTTCCGAGCGCGGCGTGCCGGGCCGCGGCGAGGTGCGCGTGCGCTGGTTCGTGCGCGGCAGCGGCGAGGCGACGGTCTCCTGGCGCGGCGAGAAGGGCCGCGAGGCCAGCGCCAGCCTGCGCATTCCTTAGCCCGGATTCTTCACCAGCCGCCGGCTGCAACGCCGCAACTGCCGGCGCCTGCTGCGTTAGGCTCCGCCCTAGCTCCTCGACGACCTGTCAAGGTCGACTCCGGTGCCCTCCGTCGCCTGCCTTGCATCCACCGGCAATTGCGACGTTTCGCTCGCCGCCTGGTGAACAAACCGGGCTAACCCGGGGCTGGGCGCGAGCTCTTCGACCCGCCGTTCGACGGGCGGCATGACGCCGCCCCGGCTGGCGCGCGCCAGGGTGCCGATTCAGAACCGCACCGGCGGGGACCGATGAAGGCGAGAGCCGCCGCCATCCCGCCACCGCAAGCGGTTCGGCGCACCCCCCATGACCGCCCCCAGAGCCCCCCACGGGCCCCTCCGCGCCCCCATCTCCTGAATGCTCGGCCTACCCCGGAACTCGATTCGGGCCAAGGTGACCCGGGTCGCGATGCTGACCAGCATGGCCGGGCTCCTGCTCGCCGGCGCGGCGCTCGGGACCTACGACTGGCTGCAGTTCCTGCGCGCCCAGCAGGACGACCTCCAGGTCCTCGCCGACGTCCTCGGCGCCAACACGGCCGCCGCCCTCGAGCGCTCGGACGCCGCCTTCGCGCAACGCACGGTCGGCGCGCTGCGCGCCAAGCAGGACGTGACCGTCGCCAGGATCTACACCAGCGAAGGCGGGACCCTGGCCGCGTTCCAGCAGCCGGGCACGAGCGACCCCGACCCCGCGGCTGCCGACGGCTGCGAGGTCAAGGGCGGCGCGATCCACCTGTGGCGCACGGTGCGCGGCGACGGCGTTCCGATCGGCCGGATCTACCTCCAGGCGAACCTCGACGGGGTCCACGCGCGGCTCGTGCGCTACGCGCTGATCCTGAGCATCGTGCTCCTGGGCTCGCTCGCCGCGACCTTCCTGCTCGCCTCGCGCCTGCAGCGGGTCATCTCGCGCCCGCTGGAGGAGCTGACGCAGGCGGCGCGCCGCGTCTCGGTCGACGGCGACTACTCGGTCCGCGCGCGCGAGGAGTCCGACGGCGAGGTCGGCTTCCTGGTGCGCGCCTTCAACGACATGCTGGCGCAGATCCAGGACCGCGACCGCCAGCTCGAGGGCCACCGCGACCACCTGGAGGAGGAGGTCAGCCTGCGCACGGCGGAGCTGACCGAGCTGAACGAGGAGCTGCGCTCCTCCAGCGCGCGGGCGGAGGCGGCGACGGTCGCGAAGAGCCAGTTCCTGGCCAACATGAGCCACGAGATCCGCACGCCCATGAACGGCGTGATCGGCATGGCGGGGCTCCTGCTCGACACCCCGCTGGGCCGCGAGCAGCGGGAGCTGGCCGAGGCTGTCTTGCAATCCGCGGAGGGCCTGCTCGGCATCATCAACGACATCCTCGACTTCTCGAAGATCGAGGCCGGCAAGCTCGAGCTGGAGCACCTCGACTTCGACCTGCGCTGCACGATCGAGGAGACGGTCGACCTGCTCGCCCACAAGGCCGAGGAGAAGGGGCTCGAGCTGGCCTGCCTCCTGCAGGCCGACGTGCCGGTTCTCGTGCGCGGCGACCCCGGCCGCCTGCGGCAGGTGCTGCTCAACCTCCTGAGCAACGCGATCAAGTTCACCGAGCGCGGCGAGGTCGTCGTGCGCGTCGAGTCGGAGTCGGAGAGCGAGCAGAGCGTGCGTGTGAGATTCTCGGTCCGCGACACGGGAATCGGCATCCCGCAGGAGCGGATGGACCGGCTGTTCCAGTCGTTCTCGCAGCTCGACGCCTCGACCACGAGGCGCTTCGGCGGAACGGGCCTGGGACTCGCGATCTGCCGCCAGCTGGTGGAGATGATGGGCGGCACGATCTCGATCCAGAGCCGGCCGGGCGAGGGCTCGACCTTCACGTTCAGCGTGGAGCTGGAGCGCCAGCCGGCCCACAAAGCGCTCGAGCCGTGGATGCCCGAGCAGCTGCGCGGCCTGCGCGTGCTCGTGGTCGACGACAACGCGACGAACCGCAAGCTCCTCACCGCGCAGCTCGGCTCCTGGGGCTGCCACCCCGAGGCGGTGTCGTCGGGAGCGGAGGCCCTGGACCGCCTGCACGCCAGCGCGGCGGGTGGCCGCCCGTTCGCGCTGGCGGTGGTGGACTTCCACATGCCGGAGCTCGACGGCGAGCAGCTCGCCTACGCGATCCGCGGCAACGCTGCGATCCCGGAGCTGCCGATGATCCTCTTGACGTCGGTCACGGGACTCGCGAACGCGGCGCGGCTGGAGCGCTCCGGCTTCGCCGGGTACCTGACGAAGCCGGTCCGCCAATCGCAGCTCTTCGACTGCGTGCTGGCCGTGCTCGGCGCCGGCGCGAGCGGCGCGAGCCTGCACGAGACCGGCGTGGTCACGCGCCACTGCCTCGAGCAGATGGTCGAGCGGCGGCGTTTCAGGATCCTGGTGGCCGAGGACAACCCGATCAACCAGAAGGTCGCGACGCGCACCCTGAAGAAGCTCGGCTACCGCAGCGAGGTCGCCGAGAGCGGCCACGAGGTGCTGCGCGCCCTGGAGCGCTCGCAGTTCCACCTGGTCTTGATGGACTGCCAGATGCCGGGGATGGACGGCTTCGAGGCGACGGCCAGGATCCGCGAGCGCGAGGCTGAGCTCGGCAGCCGCATCCCGATCGTCGCCATGACGGCCAACGCGATGTCCGGCGACCGCGAGCAGTGCCTCGCGGCGGGCATGGACGACTACATCTCGAAGCCGGTGCACGCCGAGATGCTGCTCGAGGTCATCGAGCGCTGGACGAGCCCGGGCGCGGCGAACGGCGCGCCGCCGGAGCCGGCGAGCCCCCTTCCCGGCCCGGCCGGCGGAGAGGTCGCGGAGCACGGCGAGCTGCGGCCGGCGGGGCCCGCCGAGGGCGGCGAGGCCTGAGCGGGCGAGCGCAGCCTACTGGTACATCGAGGGGACCTCGACCGGGATCTCGAACTCGACCCGGCGCCGCACGGGCTCGCTGTCCTCGCCCGTGCAGACCTCGAAGAGCGCGTAGGCCGCGAGCACGCCGCGGCCGCCGCTCTGGCTCGTCGCGATCGCCTGCGGCGGAGAGATCTCGACGTCGACCCAGCGCGCGCCGCTCGGGCTCGGCGGATCGTCCGAGGCGACCGTCAGGAGACGGCGGTCGGCCCGCCAGCCCTCCGGGAGCTGGAGCCAGATCTCGAGCGGGCGGCCGGAGTCGCACCAGCGCGCGCCGCGCTCTGCGCTCGGCGTGAGCGCGATGTGGAGGCGCGCCGAGTGGTCGGGTCGCAGGACGCGGGTGTGCGGCGGCTTGAAGGTCACGGCGATGTCCAAGCTCACGAGCTCGGCGTCGTCGCGCTCGACCTTGCCGTCGGGATCGGGCTCCTTGGCTTGCGCATCGAGAACCTCGAAGTGGCTGGTGCCGGTGGCGGCCTCGGCCCCGCTCGGCGCAACCGAGAGCGCGATCGGCTGCTCTCCCCGCGCCCGGATCGCCTCCTGCGCTTGGGGCACCCAGTCGTAGAAGGTGAAGGGCTTTCCCTCGCGCGGCCCGTACTGAAGGAGCCGGCGCCGCCAGACCTGCACGTTCGGCTCCCCGCGCACGGCGGCGGTCCAGGCATCGAGCGCGGCCTGGAAGTCGCCGGCGCGCGCCCGCGGCGAGTCGCAGCGCATGCGGTAGGCGACGCCGAGCCGGAAGAGTTGCGCGGGCTTGACCTGGCCCTTCTCGGCATCCGCCGCGAGGACGTCGATCGCGGCATCGATGTCCTCGGGCTTGCCCCACAGGAGCTTGGCGTAGGCGCGCAGGTGCTCTTCGCGCGCAGTCGATTCCTCGGAGTCCTCGGGGTCCTCCTCGAGGAGCGCCGGCGTGAGCGCGACCTGCGGCTCGGGCAGGTCGGAAGGCTTCGGGTAGTCGTTCGCGAGCAGCTCCGCGAGCCGCTTCGGGTCGGGATCGACCGCGCGCACGATCCCGTGCGCGTCGAGCAGGTAGACGTGCGGCGTGATGAAGGCGACGGCCACGTCGAGCGGATCCCAGAGGATCGTCCAGCGCCATCCCTTCCACTGCGCGTAGAGCGCGGCCCGCTCGGGGTGCTGCTCCTGTGCGATCCCGACGATCTGGAGCTTCCCTTCCTTGCGCAGCGCCTCGCTCGGCTCGTGCCAGCCTTCGAGGTAGCGGCGCGAGCCTTCGCAGCCGGCCGCGAACTCCACCACCAGCGTCGGCTTGCCGCGCAGGCTGGAGAGCCGCACCGTGCGGTCGCGCCCGACCGTGGGCAGCTCCATGTCGGGATAGAGCATTCCGACGACCTTGCCGACCCGGGTCCCTTGCGCGGCCGCCGGAGCCTGGGGCGGCTCCGGCGGGACCGGCGGCCCCTGGGCCGGCTTCTGGGCCGCGGCGATGGCAAGGCCGAGCGCGAGCAGGGCATTCGAGATCGTGACCATCATCCCCCCAGTGTAAACGCCCGCGACAACCCTCGGCCGGCGCCAGAAACGCAAACTTCGAGTCGTAGTCGAAGTTTCACTTTCTCGGCTGCCCGGCGGGCGGCCGGTCGCGGCGGGTGCTCGCTCAGAGGGGACCGCTGCCGACCCGCTGGACCTCGAAGGACTCGAGGCCGGCCGGCCTCTCCTCGCGCACGTCGAGCTTCTCGACCCGCGCCGTGGGCGGGCCCTCGTCGAGCCAAGCCAGCATCGAGCGCACGCGCTCGGGGGGCCCCTCGATCCACACCTCGACCCGGCCGTCGGGGAGGTTCTCGATCCACCCGCCGACGCCCAGCTCGCGGGCGCGCTCGCGGGCGAACCAGCGGAACCCGACGCCCTGCACCCGCCCGCTCAGGAGCGCGTGCATGCAGGCCCGCTCGTCACCCTGCGCCATCGCCTCCCCTTCGAAGCTCAGCCCGGATGCTTCCCCGGATTCCAGAGCACGTCCAGCGACCCGTTGTCGTTCGCGGCCCGCGCCATGACGAAGAAGAGGTCCGAGAGCCGGTTCAGGTAGCGGATCACCTCCGGGTTGACCCGCTCGCGCTCCTCCTCCATCTCCGCCAGCTCCGTCACGTGCCGCTCCGCGCGCCGGCAGACGGTGCGCGCCAAGTGCAGCCACGCCGCCGCCGGCTTCCCGCCGGGCAACACGAACGACTGGAGCGGCGCGAGCCCCTCGTTCAGCTCGTCGAGGATCTCCTCGAGCCGCCGCGTATACGGCGCCGTGATCCGCAGCCGCTCGCCTCCCGTACCCGGGACGCAGAGATCGGCCCCGACGTCGAACAGCTCGTTCTGGATCTGCGCGAGCCAACCCTGCATCGGCGGCGCAACGCCGTGGGCCGTGATCAGCCCGATCACCGCCGAGAGCTCGTCCACCGTGCCGTAGGCCGCGATCCGCGGGTGGTGCTTCTCGATCCGCTGCCCGTCGCCGAGCGCGGTGGTGCCGTCATCGCCCTTGCGCGTGTAGATCCGATTGAGCCGAACCATGCCACCTCCCGGCTGACCTCACAGCGCATGCTTGCCCTCGCGAGCTCACCATGACACGGTCCCACTCTAACCAGGGTGGTCGTGCGACGGCACGCGCGCATCCCAGACGCGATCGAACCCAGCCACGCTGGGTGGAGAACCCACCTTGCTGGTGAGCGAGCGACATCGGCAGTAGCATGGCCCTCTGAACGGCTCTCCCAAGGCGGAGCCGTTGGGTCGAAGGCCGCAAGAGGATCGCCATGATTCGCGCCACTCGCAACCTGCTCGCGTCCCTGGTCACCACGATTCTCGTCCTCGGCGCCATGGCACTCGACGCGACAGCTCAGTCGGGGGTGGTGGGCTGGGGAGCGCAGGTCGTCAATAGCTCCTGGAACGACGAGGCGTTCGTCGAGGTGGCGGGAGGCTGGTGGCACACTTTGGCGCGGCGCGGCGACGGAACAGTCGTGGCTTGGGGATTCAACGGCCATGGCCAGTGCGACGTGCCCGCTCTGCCGCCGGGTGGTAGCTACACCCAGATGGCGGGAGGCTTCAACCACAGCGTGGCGCGGCGAAGCGACGGGACAGTCGTGGCGTGGGGAAACAACTACTGGGGCCAGTGCAATGTGCCTGCGCTACCACCAGGCCTGAGCTACGTCGAGGTCGCGGCGGGTGAAGCCCACACCCTCGCGCTGCGTAGCGATGGGACCATCGTGGCGTGGGGAGATAACGGCTCGGGGCAGTGCAACGTGCCTGCCCTGTCGGCGGGCCTGAGCTACGTCGAAATCGCGGC
>DATKBQ010000335.1:0-3033 GCA_035546375.1 Planctomycetota bacterium
GCAAGCGTGCGAGCGAGCGTGCAGGGGCGCGCTTCGCGCGCTTCGGCGGCCGAGTACGGCCGCCGGGCTCCGCGTCCGGATCGGCCGCAGACGGCCGAGCCTCCCGCGGAGCTCAAAAGCAGAGCTTCGCGCACACCTGGCGCGGCCTCATGCCGGCTCATGTCATCGGCGAGCGGCGGAACAGGCGGCATGCCATCGCCCTCGTGGGCGCGAAGCTCCGCCACCTGGTATTCCGCGGTAGGGGGCGCGTTGCAACGAGCCCAGCGCTTTGGGATCCTCGGATCCCCCTGCCGATGACGTCGCGAATCCCGGTCACGGTCCTCGGCGCCACCGGCGTCGTCGGCCAGCGCTTCGTGGCGCGGCTGGCGCGCCACCCCCTGTTCGAGCTGGCGCACCTCGCCGCGAGCGAGCGCAGCTCGGGCCGGCGCTACCGCGAGGCCTGCGCCTGGCGCATCGCCGGCTCCGAGCCATTTGCCGGCCTCGGGGAGCGCGTCCTCGCCGCCTGCGACCCGGCCGCGGCAGCCGGCAGGATCGTCTTCTCGGCCCTCGACGCCGACGTGGCGCGCGAGCTGGAGCCCGAGTTCGCGCGAGCCGGCGCGCTGGTGTTCTCCAACGCCAGCGCGTGGCGCATGGAGCCGGACGTGCCGCTGCTCGTGCCCGAGGTGAACCCGGGCCACCTCGAGCTGGCCCGGCTTCAGCGCGAGCGGCGCGGCTGGAAGGGCGCGATCGTCTGCAACCCCAACTGCACGACGGCGGTCCTCGCGCTCGCCCTCGCACCGCTGCACGAAGCCTTCGGCGTGCAGGCCGTCTCGATGGCGAGCCTGCAGGCCGTCTCCGGCGCGGGCTACCCCGGCGTGGCGAGCCTCGACATCCTGGCGAACGCGATCCCCTTCATCCGCGGCGAGGAGGAGAAGGTGGAGGCCGAGGCGAACAAGCTCCTCGGATCGCTCGCGGGGGAGACCGTGCGGCCGGCGGGCATCCCCGTTTCCGCCGCGTGCCACCGGGTTCCCGTCCTCGACGGTCACCTCCTGGCCGTCTCCGTGCGGCTGGCCGGCGAACCCGGTCCCGAGGCGGTGCGGGAAGCGCTCGAAGGCTGGCGCGGCGAGCCGCAACGCCTCGGGCTGCCGTCCGCCCCGCCGCGCCCGATCCTCGTGCACGAGCGTGAGGACCGGCCGCAGCCGCGGCTCGACGTCGACGCGCTGGGCGGGATGCCGGTGCATGTCGGCCGCGTGCGGCCTTGCCCGGTGCTCGGCGTGCGCTTCTCGGCCCTGGGGCACAACCTCGAGCGCGGCGCCGCCGGCGGATCGGTGTTGAACGCGGAGCTGGCGCACGCCCGCGGGCTCCTCTAGCGTCGAGCGGATGACGCGCGTCCTGAAGTTCGGCGGCTCGTCGCTCGACGGCGCGGCGTGCCTGCGCCAGGTCGCCGGCCTCGCGCAGGAGGCCCTGCCCGCCGCGCCGCTGGTGGTGCTCTCGGCGATGGGCAAGACCACCGACGCCTTGTTCCGCGCGGCGCGCGCCGCGCAGGCGGGAGATCTCGCGGGCGCGCTGGCCGAGGCGGGCGCGATCGCCGAGCGGCACCGCTCGATCGCGGGCGAGCTGTTCCCGGGCGGCTTGCCTCCTGAGCTCGCCGAAGGGCTCGATCGCCAGCTCGGCGAGCTGGAGCAGACGCTGCGCGGCGTCGCGCTCTTGCGCGAGCTGTCCCCGCGCTCGCTGGACGCGGTCGCGAGCCACGGCGAGCGGCTCTCCACGAAGCTCTTCGCCGCGCTGCTCGCCGCCGAGGGAGTCCCGACGGAGTGCGTGGACGCCCGGAAGCTGGTGAGGACCGACGCCTCGTTCGGGGCGGCCCAGCCGCGGCTGGAGGCGATCAAGAGGCTCGTGCGCGAGTCGCTCGCTCCCGTGCTGTCGCCGGGGAAGGTCGTCGTCACCCAGGGCTACATCGGCTCGACCGAGGACGGCGCGACGACGACGCTCGGGCGCGGCGGCAGCGACTACACGGCCGCGCTGCTCGGCGCCGCGCTCGGGGCGGAGGAGGTCCAGATCTGGACCGACGTCGAAGGGATCTTCACCGCCGACCCGCGCGTGGTGGCGCTGGCCCAGCCGATCCTCGAGCTGTCGTTCGCCGAGGCCGCGGAGCTGGCGGCGTTCGGCGCAAAGGTGCTGCATCCCGCGACGATCCAGCCGGCGGTCGAGGCGCGGGTGCCGGTGACGGTGCGCCACACCCAGCGCCCGCGCGGGCGCTTCACGACGATCCGTGGCGAGGTGCGCACCGGCCGGGCAGTGACGGCGCTCGCGAGCCGCGGGCCGGTGACGATCCTGACCGTGACCTCGACGCGCATGCTCGCGCAGGCCGGCTACCTCGCGCGCCTCTTCGAGGTGTTCGGGCGCCTGGGGGTGAGCGTGGACCTAGTCGCGACGGCCGAGGTCAGCGTGTCGCTGTCGGTGGAGGCCGACGCGCCGCTCGAGGCGCTCTCGCGCGAGCTGCAGGGCTTCGCGCGCGTCGAGGTCGAGACCGGGCGGGCGATCGTGGCGCTGGTCGGCGAGCGCCTGAAGCGCACCTCCGGCATCGCCGCGCGCGCCTTCGCGGCGCTGGAGGACATCGACGTCGACCTGATCTCCATGGGCGCCAACGAGATCAACCTGAGCTTCGTCGTGCGCCAGGAGCTGGTGCCGCAGGCGCTCGAGCGCCTGCACGCGGCCTTTTTCGAGCCGCGCTCGGCGCCGCGACCTTCGTGATCCGTGCGCGGCCAGCGATGCCTGCAACCTAACGGGCGCATCGCTCCTGCGTATGGGAGGATGGAACCCTGCGGAGCCCCGATCCCGCGCGAGCCATGAAGCGCCGTGTCCTTGCCTTCGGTCTGCTCGTTTCGGCGGCGCTGCTCCTGTTCCTGTGGACCACGCTGCCGGGTGGGGACAGCCTTCCCGTCGTTCCCGGTGGCGTGGCGGAGACGCGGGGCCCGCATGCCCGGGGAGGACCAACGGCAGGTTTGCCCGTAGACCAGGTGACCGTCTCGGAGATGAGCGCGCGCCGTGAAA
>DATKBQ010000336.1:0-4514 GCA_035546375.1 Planctomycetota bacterium
TCGAGGCGGCCCCCGAGAAGCTCGGCCACCAGGGGTGCGTAGGTCGCGTTCGGCGCCGAGACCAGAACGCGCCCGCCGGCGGCGAGGAGCCGGTGCATCGAGCGCAGCTGGAGTGAAGGGTCGCGCAGGTGCTCGAGGACATCGGCGCAGACGACGCAGTCGTAGCGACCGGGACAGAAGAGCTCGTCGAGCGACGAGAGGTCGAGATCGGCGACCAGTAGCTGCCGGTACCAGGGGCGCGCCGCGATCGCGGCCTCGATGTCCCACTCAACGCCGTCGACGACGCAGCGTTGCATCGAGCCGAGGAGGCAGCCGAGGGCGCCCGCTGCCGAGCCCACGTCGAGGACGGTGGAGCCGGGCCGGATCCAGCGGGCGAGCCGGGCGAGCGGATCCCCTCCCGTCGCCGAAACACGGCGGTCGTACCGCTCTCTGACGCTCGCGCGGTCGGAGGATCGTGGGTGCTCCATGCCGTCGTTGTAGACGCACCAACGCCGTAGTTCGGTGCTCATGCGCGCGCCCGGCGAGGCGCGGCCGCAGGAGGAGCTCGACCACGCGGTGTGTCAGATCCTCTCGCGGCGCAAGAACGTGGTGCGGGCGCGCTCCTTCGCCGAAATGCTGGAGCAGACCATCCGCCGCTACCAGAACCGCGCCGTCGAGGCGGTGCTTGTTGGCGGCTGCCAGAAAGTGCACGAATCTGGCTGTTAGTGCACTCGGCAGGCAGAGTGACGGTGGACTTCACTTCGGCTGGCGGTCACCGGCGTAGTCGAGGTAGCCCTGCTGGAGGCTTCTGGCCTCCTCGAAGAGCGGCAGAAAGTAGTGCAGGGATCGGATGAGCGGCAGTGGCTCGACCTCGTTCGGGCGGGCCTGTCGCCTGGAGATGGCGACTCGTAGGGCGGTGCAGGCGAGGTCGATGGGCAGGCCCTCGCGGAAGAGCCGCGTAGCGAGCGTCCTGTCGGCGGGCCTGACGCGGCCGGTGGTGTGCGGCAGGGTGCGGTAGGTCTGGAGGAGGCGGCGGACGTACTGGGCCTCGGTCACGGGCGCTTCTCCGCCAGCGTCTTGGTGGTGCTGACCCGACGGGCGGCCCTTTCCTTGGCCTTGCGGTCGGTGCGCTCCTTGGCTTCGCGCAGGCGAAAGGACTCGCCGTCGATGGGGACGACCTCGCAGCGGTGGACGAGGCGGTCGACGAGGGTGACGACGGAGGTGGCCGAGGGGAAGACCTCGCTCCACTCGCCGAAGGGCTTGTTGGTGGTCACCAGGGTGGGCTTTTTGAGGTAGCGGCGCGAGACGACCTCGTAGAGCAGGTCGGCGTGTCGGTTGTCGTAGGAGAGGTAGCCGAGCTCGTCGACGACGAGCAGGCGGGGCCTGGCGTAACGGGCGACGCGGCGCTGGAAGGCTGTCGAGCTCTCCTGGGCCGCCAGGTCGGCAGCTCCGAGGCGGTCAGGAAGCGCACCGTGGCGCCGCGCAGGACGGCCTGGTGGGCCAGGTTCTGGGCGATCATCGTCTTGCCCACGCCGTTGGGGCCGACGAGGACGACGTTGGCGGCAGCGTCGAGCCAGTCGAGGGCGAAGAGGTCCTCGACCTGCTCGCGGTCGACCTTCTTGGGCCAGTCGTAGTCGAAGTCGGCCATCGGCTTGAAGGCGCCGATGCGGCAGCGCTGGATGCGGCGCTGCAGGCTGCGCTCGGCGCGCACCTGCTCCTCGCGCTCGAGCAAGGGGGCGAGCCAGGGCTCGTCGCGGTAGCGCGGCCAGTCCTCGAGCAGGCCGTAGAAGCCGAGGGCCTTGGCACGGGCGGCGAGCGGTTCAAGAGCGGTCGTCATCGTCGGTCTCCTTGCCGAGCCGGTCGTAGCCGGCCAGGTCGTGTGGGGTCACCACGAGGTTTCTGATCCTGGGGTCAGGCGGCAGGCGCACCGGCACGGGCGGCGGCACGTTGCGCTCCCGGGCTCGGCGCTCGAGGACGAGGCGCACCGAGTGGGGGTGGGGGGCGTCCTTGGCGAGCGCTTCGCGGGTGGCCAGCGCGAGCTCCTGCGGTCCGTACAGGTCGAGCAGGCCGAGCAGCAGGTGGGTGGCGCTGCCCAGGTTCTTGCCGCGCTCGGCGAGCCGGCGCATGAGCTGGCGGGTCTCGGGCACGGCCTGGGAGAGGCGCGCCAGGCCGCGGCTCTCGCGGGCGCTGCGCTTGACCTGCTCGAGGGCGCGCACGTGCTCGGGGTGCTCGATCTGCTCGCTGCGCGAGAAGCTCCTGGCGTGGGTGGCGACGAGCTCGAGGCGATCGAAGACGCGGACGGTCTCGAGCGAAGCCAGGACGGTCAGCGTGCGGCGCACCCGGTCGTGGGGCACCGAGTAGTCGTTGAGGTCGAAGCGCAGGTAGGGCGTCTTGCCGACGGCGACCTCGACGCGTTCGTCGGTGGGAAAGGCATCGCCCGGCAAGGGCACGAGGAGCGAGCGCTCCTGCTCGAAGGCCTCGCGCACCGACAGCGTGGCGTCGCCCGGACAGCGCCGCTCGGCCGCCTGGCCCTGGCACCAGGTATGGGCCTGGCGGTTCAGCTCGCCCAGGTCGCGCACCGCGCGGCCGGCGAAGAAGGCGGTGCGCACGTAGCGGATGGCCCGCTCGACGCGACCCTTCTCGTTGCCCCGCGCCGGCGCCGTCGGCCGCGGCTCGAAGCAGTAGTGGCCGGCCAGGGCGGCGATCGTGGGGTGGAAGCGCACCGCCTCGCCCTCGCGCTCGAGGACCACCGACTTGAGATTGTCGTAGAGGCAGATCCGCGGCACGCCGCCGAAGGTGGCGAAGGCCTCGACGTGGCCGCGCAGGAAGCTGGCCATCCGTTGGTCGAGGAAGAAGCGCACGAAGAGCATGCGCGACCACGACAGCACCATGACGAAGGCCAGGAGCCGGCGCATGGCGCGACCGACCTTGATGCTGCCGAAGTGGGCCCAGTCCACCTGCGCCTGCTCGCCGGGCAGCGTGGCCAGGCGCAGGTAGGCCTCGGCCTGCGGCCGCGGGCGCAGCAGCGCCACCTGGTGGCGAAAGTGCGAGGCGCTACCCGCGTAGCCGCGCTCGCGCACCATCTCGTGGAGACGGCTGGCGGGCAGCCGCGGGAAGCGCTCGAGCGTAGCCTGGATGAAGGGGATGTAGGGGTCGATGCGCGACGGCCGCTGAGCGGCCACCACCGCCTCCTCGCCGGCGGCCAGCACGCGGGCCACGGTGTTGTGGTGCAGGCCGAGCTGGCGGGCGATGGTACCCATGCGCCACTTCTCGGCGTGGTAGAGGCGGCGCACGAGCGCCTCCTGATCGGCGGTGATCGCCATCCGTCTCCTCCCGGCGGGCACACCTGCGGCACCGGCGCCCCACCCGGACCACCACGACCGCAGCGGCCGCGCTCAGCGTCGTCGCCGGCGGAGGAAGTTCCGCCGGCCGAAGGGCCGGCACCAGCTGCCGCAGAAGCTGCACGGCACCCGATCCGGTCCTGCTACCCACCCCCGCGGGCCCGGTGGGGCCTGCGCGACGGCGGGCGCGAAGAGTGTGCAGGCAGCCCCCGCGGCCGGGGTACCCTGATGCGTCATCTCCGCCGCTTCGCGGCGCATCAGGTACCACGCCTGGCGGGCCGCGTGCCGCCGCCGGCCCCGCTCCGTGGCCTGATAGCGACGACCCGCCTCACGCAGCGATTGCCGGCGAGCCCTCGACGAGCACGACTGCCCGCAGTAGATCTGCCCACGATCGCAGTGCGAGCAGATCGCCACCAGGGTGCCGCACAGCGGGCAGTGCAAGAGCCGGTAGTCCGGTCGCATCGGCAGCGTGCTGCCGAAGGACTGGACGCCGACCCGCCCCGCGGGCCATACTCGTCAGCGAAGCGGCCCGTCAGGACCGTCTTCGCTGCAGGAGGCTCTGGGTGACCGCCAAGTCATAAGCCCAGAGCCTCGTCCTTTTGCAGCAACCTCCATTCTCCCCGACCGCAGACCCGCCGCCCCGGCCCGCCCACCCCGGCGGGGATGATGCTGCTTGCTCAGACGGTGTGAAGGCGGCAGCCAGAGTGGCTGCCGGGTGCGCTAACCGCCATCTATGCGCGGTTTCTCACAGCCGCCGACAGTGCTCGAAACCAACGACAGCGCGGTGGTCGATCCTCGAGCGCGCCTTCAAGGTTGCCAGAGGACCGCGAGGCTCACCGCTGGGAGGGAGCCTGGTCTAGAATGGGGGCACCAAGCTCATGCGCAGCTGCTCAGGTGTGCCTTCGCTGGCTCGCGGCATCGTCTTGGCGGCCCTGCTGGGGAGCGCCATCCCCGCGCTCGCGCAGGACGCGATCGATGCGGTGATCGCGTCGCTCGAGGAGGAGCTCGAGCTCGTGCGCACGCGACGGGCCGAGAGCGACCTGAGGAATCTCTCGACGGCGGTTCTCAGCTGGCTGACCGACCACGAGGGGAGGGTGCCGCCGGCCGGCTCGTTCGCGGAGCTGGGCAAGGTGCTCGCCGAGCAGGGCTACCTCCTCGAGCCCCCGGAGTCGGTGGATCCATGGGGGCAGGCGT
>DATKBQ010000337.1:0-4433 GCA_035546375.1 Planctomycetota bacterium
CCCCGGCGGGCGTCAGCACCATGTCGGAGGGATCCGTCACCCAGGCGCTGTTCGTGGCCCAGGTCTGGCTCCAAAGCAGGTTCCCGCTCGGGTCGTACTTCACGACGGCCCAGTAGTCTCCGTTCTGGACCTGCCCGGCCACGTGCGCGTTGCCGCTGCCGTCGAGCGCGAGCAAGTAGGCGGCTCCCATGCCGCCACTGAAGCCGTAGCCGAAGGTGCGCATCCACAGGAGCTGGCCCTGCGGGTCGTACTTCAGCGTCAGGAACTTCGGGATGAAGGAGTTGGAGGACTGCTGCACGAAGGTGAAGCCGACGACGTACACGTCGCCCGCTCCGTCGACCTCGATCGCCGTGCCGTAGTCGTTCTGGCCGATGCCGCCGTCGAAGCGCTTCTCCCAGGTCAGGGTCGAGCTCTGCGCCCGGGCCGGCGCGGCGAGCAGCGCGATGCCGAGGAGCACGAAGGAGGAGTTGAGACTCTTCATAGGGATGCCGTTGGGTCCGCGGTGGAACGCCGATGCCGCCGATCGCATCGGATGGAGGCAGAGGATTCGCACCAGGGCGCGAGCATTCCCCCGAGCTCCCGTCTCCCGGGTGTATCCTGCCAGAATCGCTGGCCGACCATGCTGCTCGCCCTGCTCAGCCTTTTTCTCGCCGGCTCGCCGGCGGCGCCGCGAGCCCAGGAGCCCTTCCCGACCGAGTCCACGGTCACGCTGCGCGAGGACGGCAAGCTCTGGGACGTGCGCGGCCGGCGCACGATCCCCAGCTCGGTCAAGGTCGTCAGCCTGCGCTCGGCCAGAATCCAGGGTCTGGACGGCGAGGCGGTGCTCGAGGTCTCGGGCGTCCTCGAGCTCAAGGCCGTCACCGGCGGCGGCGTCAATCTGGAGAACGTCTGGATCGAGCTGGCGCCCGACTGCAAGGCCCTCTATCTGTCCCAGTGCTGGTTCAAGGGCGGCGGCGTCCGCTCCTCGGACCGGGGACCGACGCAAGCCAAGGTCTTCATCGAGCGCTCGTACTTCCAAGAGGGAGCCAGTTTCTCGGTCTCGACGAGCGGCGGCTCCATCGACGTCCAGGGCGCGCACTCGGCCGAAGAGCTCGTCCTGCACGGCCTTCCCCACTCCAAGAAGGTCGCGAACAAGACCAGCGCCTCGTTCTTGAGCTGCAAGCTCGCCAAGGGCTTGCGGGTGGTCGGCGTCCAGGAACTCCTGGTGCGCAACTGCGACCTCGCCGGCGAAGCCGTGATCCTGCTCGACTGCCCGCGCCTGCACTTCGACGGCAACAACGTGCGCACCGAGCGCATGATGCTCGCGCACTCCGAGCCCGGCCGCTTCGCCAAGACGCAGGTCGGCAACTGCGACTTCCGCTGCGACGTCCTCGAGCTGCGCGCGCCGCCGCGCGGAGACAAGTCCGAGCCGGTGCTCTTCGACCACTGCTGGTTCCGCGGGAGGATCGAGCCCCTGGTGATCCGCCGCGAGCTGATCCTCGACCAGCTCCGCGACCCGACCAGCGCCGCGGTCGCGTCCTTCCGCAAGACCTCGGCGGGCGCCCTCGGCCTGGGCGGGCGGGACGATCGCTGAGCGGCGCCCGACGCGTTGGAGCCAGAGACGGGATTCGAACCCGTAACCCCCGCTTTACGAAAGCGGTGCTCTACCGTTGAGCTACTCTGGCCGGTCGGGCGAGAGCGCGCCGGCGGCCCGTTCGGGCTCAGCCCTGGGCGCCGGGTTGGGTGCGGGCGGCGCGCAGGAGCTCCGCGCGCTGCTCCGCGGAGAGCGGCATGCTGCCCAGGGCGGCGGCGGCGGCGCGGCGCACCTCGAGCGACGCGTCGGATTGCACGACCGAGCGCAGGGCCTGCTCGGCCTCGGCGCCGGCCTGGCCGTCGCGGCCGAAGATCGAGGCCAGGGCCTGCCCGGCGGCGACGCGCGCGGCGTCGGAGCGGGCCGTGTCGGCGGCCACGGCGACCAGGGGAGCGGCGTGCGCGGTCCGGCCGGCGGCGCCCAGGGCGCGCGCCGCGGGGATCGCGACCTCGTCGGGACGCTCGGTGAGCGCCTCCGCCAGGGCATCCACGGCGGGGCTGACGTCGGCGCCGGAAGCGGCCAGGTCGGCGAGCACCTCGCAGGCCTCTTGCGACAGCGCGTTCGCCCTCGCGCGCTCCCCGCCGAGCTCCTGCTCGAGCGCGGCGTCGATCGCAGCGAGGCTGTTCCCCCCGTCGACCGTATCGGCGACGACGAAGCCTTGCACCGCGTCGCCGTACAGCTCCTTCGCCTGCTCCTCGTCCTTCGCGAGCACGACGATCGGGATCGCGGCGGTCCGCGCCTGGTCGCGCACGTCGCGGATCACTTGGTGCAACGTGATGTCGGGGAGCGCTTCGGAGACCACGAGCAGGTCCACGCCCGGCACGCGGCGCAGCGTCGCGAGCGCCTTGGCGCCGCCGTCCCAGACGCTGACGGAAACGCCCTTCGACTCGAGCGCCGAAGCGATCCGCTCCGCGCGTGCCGCGTCCGCGTCGACGACGAAGGCGATGCGCACGACCCGGCGCCCGGCCGCTTCGCCCAGGGCCTGGATCACCTCGGAGCTTGCCTGCGCCGGGCTGCCGAGCGCGATGCGGCCGAGCGCGACCGCGGCCCGCGCGCGCAGCGCCGGATCGCGCGAGCGCACCGCGGCGCGCAGGCCGTCGGTCGGCCGCGTCGCGACGTCGCCCAGGGCCTGCGCCAGCGCGACGGCGGCCGTCAGGTCGCCGTCCTGCACGGCGCCCATCAGCGCGGAGTCGAGCGCATCGGCGCCCGTGAGGTTGACGGCGACCCAGCCCGCTTCCACGGCCTGCGCCGTCTCTTCCACTTCCTGGCCGGCCGCGGCGAGGAGCTCCAGCGAGGCGGCCTCGGAGACGTAGGCCCGCGCGAGGCCCGCGCGCGCCTCGACCGACGAGGGATCCGCCCGCAGGGCGCCGTAGAAGCTCTTCTTGGCCATCTCCTCGTCGTAGATCTCGCTCGGCACGCGGCTGGGAGAGAGCCCGCTCTCGGTCCAGTTCCAGACCACGTCGGTGAACATGCCCTCGCCCAGCACGGTGCGGTCGCCGCGCAGGTAGGCCAGTCCGTTCTGGAGGAATCCCCGCAGCGCATCCGTGCGCCCGCCCATGCGGCCCAGCGCTTCCTGGGTGGCGGAGCGCACCCCGCCGTCGGGATCCGACTGCGCCAGCCACGCGAGCATCGCCGCCGCGCGGGAGTCGCCGATCTGGCCCAGGGTGAGGGCGACGTTGCGGCGCAGGTACTCGTCGGGGCTCTCGAGCGCCTCGATCAGCGGCGGCACGACGTCGGTGCCCATGCGGGTGAGGATCACGATCGTCTGCACCCGCCGCTCCTCGTTGCCGCGGTCGGCCAGCGCCGGCAGCAAGTACGGCACGGCGAACTCGCCGTGCTCCGCGGACAGCTTCTGGATCGCGCGGCGAGCGGTCGCCGGCTCGGGGCTGCGCGCCTCCGCGACCAGCGCCTTGATCGCCTCGGCGTCGTCGCGGTGCTCGGCCATCCCGCGCGACACGAGCCGCATCAGGTCGCGGGCGACCAGCTCGAACTCGCCCCCCTTGGTGAGGATCTCGAGCCAGGCCTCGCTGTCGGTCTCCCTCCACAGCTCGTAGGCCTGCTCCTGGGTCGGGTTCATCGCGAGCGCGCGCTTGAGCTCGAGCAGCGCCTCCTGGTCGCGGCCGCGCTGCAGGAGCTCGACGCCCTTCTGGAAGGTCTCCTTGACGTCTTGGCGGGTCTCGCTCGCAGGCGAGCGGGCGGCGAGGGCACTCGCGCCCGGCGCGACGACGGCGAGGAGGCACGCGAGACCGAGGGTCCGGGAGAGTCCGGTCATGACGATCGTCCTGATGGCTTGAGGGCTTCGGGTTGGGAGGCGAGAGGAGCGACGCGACGCGCGCTCCGTTGTCTCGGAGGGGCTCGGAAGGCTCGGAGACCCGCGGCCGGAATGGAGGAAAGCCTTTTCCGGCAAAAGGTTGCGGAGATGATAGCCGTGGCCTCGGTCGGGTCAAGCCGCGGCGCAGCGCTGCGCAACGCGCCTGCGGGGAAGCTGTTTACCCCGGCGCGCAGGGCAGGCTACCGCCGGGGCGCGCCTCGCCGGCGAGCACGCGCCGCAGCGCCTCGAACATCGGCGGCGACGGCGCAAAGGCCACGAGGAGCGGCACTTCCGGCCGCTCCCACCAGCCGCGGGGCAGCCACTGGGGCGGCGCGAACCAAGCGACGCCGACGGGCCAGCCCAGGCTGCGGTGCGACGCGATCCGCGCGCGCAGGTCCGCCAGCTCGGCGGCGCTCAGGCCGCGGCGCCCGGCGCCCGCGCGCGCCTCGCAGGCGACCGGCAGCAGCACGCCGGCCGCGCCGGTCGTTCCCACCAGCGAGTCGCGCAGCCGCGCGACCAGGGCGCGCACGTCGTCCGGCTGGCCGGGCGGGA
>DATKBQ010000338.1:0-6181 GCA_035546375.1 Planctomycetota bacterium
AGCAGCGCGCGCGCCGCCTCCGCGCGGTCTCCGGCGGCCGGCTCGCGCGAGCGCAGGACGATCTTGCCTTCGAGGCGGTCGGTGAAGATCCTCAGGCTGACCTCGTCGCGCGGCCGAGCGGCGCCCGCGAGCTGCAGGGCGCCCGCGCGCACCTCGTCGAAGGCCGCGCCGGCCATGCTGCCCGAGCCGTCGGCCAAGAGGATCACGTCGCGCAGGCGCTCGTCGCCGGAGGGGACCAGCGGCAGGAGCTCGGCGGCGCTGTCCGCGCCGAGCGAGGACCAGCCTTCGAGGGCGCGGAAGCCGGCACAGGCGAGCCACCCGCCGCCGCGCTCGAGGAACGAGCGCAGCGC
This sequence comes from Planctomycetota bacterium, assembly GCA_035546375.1. GTDB lineage: Bacteria > Planctomycetota > UBA1135 > UBA1135 > DATKBQ01. Next base: position 351 of record DATKBQ010000338.1, read on the forward strand.
CTGCGCCGGCAGGCTGCTCGGCGCGACATCGACCGTGACCAGGACATCGACCCGCTCGAGCGCGAGCGCGATCTCCCCGGGAGCGAAGGCGAGCAAGCTCATTCCGCGGCGCGCGGCAGCGTCCGCTCCGCCGAGCCAGGCCAGCGAGCTCTCGCGCGCGCCGTCGCTCGACCCGTTGCTCGAGACAAAGGCCACCACTAGCTCGCCGCCCGCGCGCACCCACGCGGTGGCAGAATCGTTCTCCGGGATCGGATCCGCGGAGAGCACGCGCGCCGTGAGGCGCGTCGCGCCCGGCTGCGCGGCGCCGAGCTCGACGCGCACCGGCCACGGCCGATCGCCGCGCTCGGGCGGGAGCCGCGCCGGCACGCGCCAGGTCCGGAGACCCGAGCGGTCTTCCAGCTCCAGCTCGAGCGCGACCTCCAGCGCCTCGGCGGCGCCGCCCGCCGCGGCGAGCAGGTCGACCTGCGCGGCGAGCGGCGCACCGGGCTCGACTCGCTCCGGCAGCCGCACGCGCGCCACGGCCACGTCGCCGAGCTCGGCGGGAGCCAACTCGACGCGCTCGAAGCGGGCGCCCTGCGCCGCGAGCCGCCGCAGGCGCGGCGCCGGGTCGGGGCCGGTGAAGCTCCCGTCGCCGTAGAGGCGCACGCGCAGCCTGCGCCCGCCCGCCGCCCGCTCCACGAGCTCCAGCGCGCGGTCGAGCTCGCTCGCGGGATCACGCTCGCCCGCCAGCCGCTCGGCGGCCAGTTCGAGGGAGCGACCGCGCTCGAGCGAGCTCCGCACGTCGGAGGCGAAGGCGACCTCGAGCCACGCCTCGCCCGCCTGCTCCGCGGCGCGCGCCTCGGAATCCAGCGCCGCGCGCGCCCAGCTCTCCCAGGCCGGCCGGCGGCGCGTCGCGCTGGGCGAGGCGTCGAGCAGGACCGCGCGCAGGAGCGGCCGCCGCGCCTCGCCGCTCGCATGGATCGGAAGCAGGAGCCAAGCGGCGAGCGCGAACGCGAGCGCTGCGGCGAGGGCGAGACCGCGCGCGAGGCCGCTAGGGCGCATCGCTCAGCGGGCCGCCGGCGAACGTCGCAAGCGCGGCTCAGGCTCGCGCGGCGTCACTGACGGCATCCCCGGCGCCGACCTCGGCGCGCTCGATCCAGCCGCCGCCGAGCAGCCGGTCGCCCTGGTAGAGCGCCGCGCCTTGCCCCGGCGCGACGGCGAGCTGAGGGGCGTCGAAGACGACCTCCGCGGCGGCGCCGTCGACGGTGATCTCGGCGCCGCACGGCGCGTGGTGGTAGCGCACTTGGACCTCGGCGCGGAAGCCCCCCGAGGCGGGCGGGTCGAAGCCGATCCAGTTCAGGGCGCCGATCCGCATCGAGCGCGCGTGGCACTCCTCGCGCGTCCCGAGCACGACGGTGCCGCTCTCGGGGAAGACGGCGATGACGTAGAGCGGCGTGCCGCCGCCGACCCCGTGGCCGCGGCGCTGGCCGACGGTGAAGTGCTCGGTGCCCGCGTGCGCGCCCAGGTCGCGGCCCGAGGTGTCCACGAGGCGCCCGGGGTGCAGCTCCACGCCGCGCTCGGCGAGCAGCTTGCGGTAGTCGTTGGAGGGCACGAAGCAGATCTCCTGGCTGTCGGCCTTGCGCGCGGTGCGCAGGCCCGCTCGCTCGGCCAGGGCGCGCACCTCGCCCTTGCGCAGGCCGCCGAGCGGCAGCCGGGCCCGCGCGAGGTGCTGCTCGGCCACGGAGAAGAGCTGGTAGGACTGGTCCTTCGCGGCGTCGAGCCCGCGGCGCACCTGCACCCGGCCCTGCACCAGCTCGAGGCGGGCGTAATGGCCGGTGGCGACGGCGCTCGCGCCCAGCTCGTCGGCGAACGAGAGCAGCCGGTTGAACTTGAGGTCGCGGTTGCAGACCGCGCAGGGGTTGGGCGTGCGCCCGCGGCCGTACTCGGCCAGGAAGTAGCGCACGATGGCGCCGAACTCCTGGGCCAAGTCGACCGCCTGGAAGGGAATCCCGAGCGCGGCTGCAACCATGCGGGCATCGCGCGCGTCGCTCACCGAGCAGCAGGACTTCCTGTGGGAATCCCCGGCCGAGACGTGCACCCCGTTGCGCATGAAGAGCCCGACCAGGTCCCGCCCCTCCTGGCGCAGGAGCCAGGCGGCGACCGAGCTGTCGACGCCGCCGCTCATGGCGACGACGACGCGCTCGCGGGTAGTAGTGGTGGCTTGCACGCGGATCGTGGGTGTCGGTCGGGGCCGGGGAGCGGCGCCGGGGCTGGAACGCGCCCGCCGGAGAAGGGTTCGGCGGAGCCCGGGGGCCCGCCCGTCGCGCCGCCGCGCGACCCGCCGGCGCCTTCCGGTCGGCGGAGGATTCTAGTAGCTTCTCCCGCCCGATGGCAGGAAGTGGGGCGCGAGCTGGGGCACGAGCCGGGGCTCGCGCGGAGGCTGCGGCTGGCCCTGGGCCGCTCCCTGGCTCGCTCCCGCCTGCGCCCTCGCTCCGCCGAACCGAGGTCCGACCATGAGCACGATCCCGATCCTGGTGCGCCTGCAGGAGGGCGCCGCGCAGCCGGTCCAGACGCCCGCGACCGAGGCGCCGGCCGGCACGGACGCCCCGCAGGGTGCGGCCCCCTCGCCCCTGGCGAGCTGGTTCGTGCCGATGATCGTGATCTTCGCGATCTTCTACTTCCTCATGATCGGCCCGGAGCGGAAGCAGCGGAAGAAGCGCGAAGCCATGCTCGGCACCCTGAAGAAGGGCGACAAGGTGATGACCACGGGCGGCATGTTCGCCACCGTCGCCGGCATCCAGGACGACGTGGTGACGCTGCAGGTGGCCGAGGGGGTGCGCATGCGCTTCAGCCGCCAAGCGGTGCAGACGATCGTGAGCGAGGAGGCCGCCGCCGAGACGGCCAAGAAGGGCTAGCGCCCGCGCGGAGGCTGCGGCGGCTCGCGCGCCGGGCCTGGCTGCGCCTCTTCCCCGCGCACTTCGCGCGGCGCGCCGAGCCGAGCCCGCGCGAGCTGGGCGAGCTGGGCGAGAGGCTGGCGGCGCGCCACCTGCGCCGGCAGGGCTGGCGCGTCCTCGCCCGCAGGCTGCGCACGGCCCGGGGGGAGGTGGACATCCTCGCCGGCCGGGGCTCGCAGCTCGCCTGCGTCGAGGTCAAGACCGCGCGCGTTCACAGCCTCGAGGCGCCACCCGACCCGCTGACGCGGCCGGGCAGGCGCTACGACCGCTCCCGGTTCCGGCGCCAGCGTGCGGCCGCGCGCCTGCTGCATCGCAGGCCTCCGCGCCTTGATCTGGTGGAGGTCTGGATCGAGCGCGGGACCGGGCGCTGGCGCGCGGTGCACCACCAGGGTGCTCCCGATGCGAGGGGCCCGCGTTTTTTTCAGGCCTGAAACCGCGCGGGACTTTCGACCCGCGGCCGAAATGGCCGAAGTGGGTCCAGAGCCTCCCCGATCCGCCGTGCCCTCCGCAGGCGCAGCTCGGCCGATGCTTGTCGCCTGCGCTTCTTCTACACTCGCGGCGCAGCGATGAACCTGGGATTGGAGCCCGCCATGGGTTCCACTCCCGGGAACGCACACACCCAAGCTCCGCACCGCGCGGCCCAGGGCGATTCCCGGCCCGGCCCGCGCTCCTCCGCTCCCGCTGCCCTCCGATGCTCCGCGTCCTGCGACACTACCTGCCGATGCGCCGAGCGCTGCTCGTCTTCAGCGAGACGGCGCTGCTCTACGGCGTCCTGGCCGCGGGGCTCTCCATGCACCTCCTGCGCGACGACCCCGCGGTCGCGGCACGGATCCTGCACGAGAACCTCAGCCGCTCGGACGCCCTCGACCGCTGCCTGATCTCGGCCTTCCTGCTGGCGCTCCTCTCGCAGCTCGCGATCGCCTTCAACGAGCTCTACGACTTCCGCGTCTCCGTCTCGCGCTACGACCGCGCCGCGCGCTTCGTCGCCTCGGGCGGCAGCGCGGTGGCCGCGGCCCTGGGCGCCGTGCTCCTGGCCCGCGCCTGGAAGCTCGAGCGGGTGCTGGACTTCCCGGGCCTCGCGCTCTCGCAGCTCGTGCAGGCGCTCGTGTTCACGATGCTGCTCGGCTTCGGGCTGCTCTACCTCTGGCGCCACTTGTTCCACTTCGCGCTGCGGCGCTGGAACTTCAACCAGCGCGTCCTGATCCTGGGCGCCGGCCCGGCGGCGCGCTCGCTCGCCCGCGAGATGCTCGAGCGCAGCGATTCCGGCTACGAGGCGATCGGGATGCTGCCCGAGGCGCCGCTGGATACGGAGGCTCCGCGCCGCGCGGGCGGCGCGAGCGCGGCCGCAGCGGTGCACGGGCTCGCCGCCGCGCCTGCGGCCGCCGCGACGGTCCCGGAGGAGCGCGCGGCCAGGTTCCAATCCGCGGCGCGGGCGGAGGGCGCAGCGCCGGCAGCGCTGCTGCTCGAGCCGATCCCGCTGGCGCGCGGCGCAGAGCTCGCCCCGGGCGGCAACGGGCACCGCGGCAAGCCGCTCGCCGAGCCGCTGTTCGACCTGGTCGTGCGCCTCAAGGTCGACCTGGTGGTGATCGCCCTGCAGGATCGCCGCGACCACCTGCCCATCGAGGAGCTCCTGCGTTGCCGGCTGCACGGGATCCCGGTCAAGGAGCGCGAGGCGCTGTACGAGCAGATCACCGGTCGCATCGCGGTGGAGTCCTTGCGGCCCTCCTACCTGATCTTCAACGACGGCTTCAGCCGCTCGCCGCGCACGGAGATCATCAAGCGCGCCGTCGACATGACGCTGGCGGCGGCCGGGCTCGCGATCACGCTGCCGGCGATGCTCGCGGTCGCGATCGCCGTCCGCCTGGACTCGCGCGGCCCGGTGCTCTTCGCCCAGGAGCGCGTCGGCCGCGACGGCCTGCCGTTCACGCTCTACAAGTTCCGCAGCATGAAGAGCGACGCCGAGGAGGCCACCGGCCCGGTGTGGGCCAGCGCCGACGACCCGCGGATCACCCGCGTCGGCCGTTTCCTGCGCCGCATCCGGCTCGACGAGCTGCCACAGCTCTTCAACGTCCTCGCCGGCCACATGTCCCTGGTCGGCCCGCGCCCCGAGCGCCCGGTCTTCGTCGAGGACCTCGCGCGCCAGATCCCCTATTACCACCAGCGCCACATCGTGAAGCCGGGCCTGACGGGCTGGGCGCAGATCAACTACCCGTACGGGAACACGGTCGAGGACGCGCTGCAGAAGCTCCAGTACGACTTGTTCTACATCAAGAACCAGTCGCTGCTCTTCGACCTGTCGATCGTGTTCACGACGATCAAGACGGTGGTGCTGCGGCGGGGGACGTGAGGCGGAGCGCGCGGGATACCGTCAGCGGTTTCGCGAGTCTTCCAATCCTGGAGCAAGCCTACAGGGGCGCCCTTCGGGCGCTTCGGCGGCCGAGTACGGCCGCCGGATTCCGCGTCCGGTTCGGCCGCAGACGGCCAAACCTCCCGCGGAATTCAGGTAGCAGAGCTTCGCGCCCGGAGATCATCGTGAAATGGCGTCGGGGGAGATCCAGCGCCTGCTGCTGCTGTCCGCATAATCTCGAACAAGCCTTGTTGCGCGTTCGCGACTCCCTGTCGTCCCCTCCATTCGGGCGCGAAGCCTCTGCTACCTGAATTCCGGGCGCGATAAGCGGCCGTCTTCGGCCGCTTGAGCGCACGGAATCCGGCGGCCGTACTCGGCCGCCGAAGCGCGCGAAGCGCGCCCCTGCACCGACGAGTCCTCGCCTAAACGACGTCCCCGAAAATAAAAACATCGACACGAGCTTCCGCACTCCGAGCCTCCCCGAACCCCGCCGCCGGCCGCACCCGCGTTGCGCCCCGAAGGACGCCTCCCCCTCCTCTCTTCTCCTCCTC